>NZ_JAFNJD010000003.1:0-139720 GCF_017368415.1 Shewanella sp. 4t3-1-2LB | reverse complement strand
ACTAGAGTCCACTAAAGAGCCGTTCGAGACCAGGACGTAGATAGGCAGGGTGTGTAAGCGTTGTGAGGCGTTGAGCTAACCTGTACTAATGACTCGAGAGGCTTAACCATACAACCCAGATGGGTTTCTGGCACTACCTCCCAGGAGGTCGTGAATACCTTGAATGAATGGCAAGACTTGGTTGAAGTAAGAGAACCACTACTGAAAAATGTAACGCAGGCTTGGTGTCAGGCTAACAAAGCTGTGACGAGTGAGGCGCGGCGTGTACAAGAGTACACAAGCACCGGAGCGAGAAAACAATGCCGTTAGCGTGACAGCAGACAAGATAAGGTCGCTTAGCTCAGCTGGGAGAGCACCTGCCTTACAAGCAGGGGGTCACTGGTTCGATCCCAGTAGCGACCACCATTATCAAAGCAACAGCTTTCCAAATTAACGAATTTGCTTGGTGACAATAGCATTGTGGTACCACCTGACTCCATCCCGAACTCAGAAGTGAAACACAATCGCGCCGATGGTAGTGTGGGGTCTCCCCATGTGAGAGTAGGTCATCGCCAAGCGCCTAATACCACAAAAAGGCCACCCTCATCGGTGGCCTTTTTGCTTTTCAGTTATATGTTTAGTTATTCCACAATAACCACCTGATTTAAGTGATTATTGCCACTTATTGTCATGGCACCATTCTGGTGAAATCCGTACAGTTTTTCTGTTTATTTATAGATAAATAAATGTTTCGCTGTAGATCATTAGCGAGAATGACAAAATAACTAATCTTTGTCTGAAAAAACTGCAGTCGGCGCTTGTTATGGCAAAAAGTTCTTTACCTTTTATCAGGGTTTTAGCATAATGCCCGTCGTTCCGTAGGGGTGTAGTTCCAATTGGTAGAACAGCGGTCTCCAAAACCGACGGTTACGGGTTCGAGTCCTGTCACCCCTGCCAATAATTTCAACGGCTTGCATGTTATGTGCGAGCCGTTTTTGTTATTCAGCTACTATCCTCTTCGTAGCCTTGCATCTGCTGTGCAAAGCTATCTGCTGTTAACTTACTATTACACGTTCGTTGATTACAAAGATGATCGCGTCATCATGTAATCAATGAATTCACGCTACATAATGTGCCGCTGTTGCCAATAATTGATCTGCAAATTTGAAAAGATCATCTAGTGATTCGATAGGGTGACGTGTTTCCTTTTTATTTTCATCGAACGTACCGATGTATTTTTGTTTGGTGTTGAAGTGGAGACGACATAGCGGCTTCCGATTATTGTCGTCTAGCAATATACCAAAGTAGCTTTGTTGATCTCGTGACACAATACGGGCAACATCAAGTTTTTGCCGTAGTATGGCTTTGACGATATTAAAACCTTCAATTTCTTCCTCAGTTGTGATGATCTTGTTTTCATCTTCGTCTATTTCCGCATTGGAGCCGTCTGGTTTTGCTTCGTCACTATGAAGTGCTGTCTTTAGTCTGGCGTTAATGCTGTCGTTGATGAATTGGCTGAAGGCTTTAATGGTGAGTTCTGAAAACTGCTGTTTTACTTTTGCCGTTATGGCGCCATCGTAAACTCTTGAAGCAAAAAAACGGACAAAATCATCATCAGGATTTTTAACTTGTTCTTCAATGAGTTTCTTTATCTGACTTAGATACTTATAGTCCCCAGCCGTATTTACAATTGAGTCAAGGTCAAACGATTCCTTAGTGAGTTTTGCGATACCGCTTATGACGTGTTTATCAATATTCAGTAAATCCAACTTCAAGAATGGTTTTTCATCCATCTTATTGGGGGCGTCTATATCAGTAAAGAATTGATATTCAACACCATTTGTGAGAATAGCTATTCTGGCATTGGTAGTGGAAAAGTAACGGAATAATTGCCCTGCATGTTTAATTGCTAATTGCTCACCAAAGCGCTTACATTCGATAAGTACCTGCACTTTTCCATCAATCATCAGTGCATAATCTACTTTTTCGTTGCGTTTGTTTGGTGTGTCTGCTGTGAACTCTGGTACTACTTCCAGAGGGTTAAATATGTCGTATCCAAGAACTTGATTGAGAAACGGCATAATCAGCGCGTTCTTAGTGGCTTCTTCGGTTGTTAGATTTGCAGAAATTGCAGGTATCCGTTTTGCGATTTGCTCCAGTTTTTCGATAAATTCCATTTTATGCCCCAGCTCAATGTGTTAACAAATTGATGCTATAACTTTTATAAACTTTGTCAAAAAACTGTTGTATAAAATGTGAATGGACAAGATGCCTGTCACGTTAAGTCCAATTCGATAAATTAGTGGCGGCATAATCTAAAAGCACAGCGTTTTGCGGTTTACAGCGAAATGAAAAAGCCGCCTTGTACGGCGGCTTGCTGATACTAACAATGTTATTTTGCTAACATACTGCGCAGCATCCACGCAGTTTTTTCGTGTAGTTGGATGCGTTGTGTCAGTAGGTCTGCGGTGGCTTCGTCATCCGCTTGATTGACCAAGGGATAGAGTGCTCTGGCGCGACGAATAATGACTTCTTGGCCTTCCAGCAGCTCCTGTAACATCTGATTGGCGTCGGTGACGCCATTATCTTCTTTGATGCCGGTGACTTTCGCATAAGCGCTATAAGAACCCAGCGCCCGCTCGCCTAGTGCCCGCACTCGTTCAGCGATGATATCTACTGCTAAGGCTAACTCTGTATACTGAGTTTCAAACATCAGGTGCAGGGTGTTGAACATGGGGCCTGTAACATTCCAGTGAAAACTGTGGGTTTTGAGGTAGAGGCTATAGGTGTCTGCCAACAGGTTATTCAAGCCGTTGGCTATTTCCACACGATCAGCCTGATTGATACCGATATTGATTTCTGTACTCATAATATAACCCTCCTTTTTGGCTACCCGTCCATGATAACGTCTTAGCCACAGGATGAAAGTCGATAAAACAGATACCCTTAATCGATATACACTGAAAAAGTATGGGTATCTGATAGTTGTTGGGACAGCAAAATAGAGAACTGATATCCTGTAGTGACAGTAATATCAGGTGTTTTTATGAATAAATTTCTGCATGCCATGGGGATTACTCAGTGGCGTCCAAAGGTGAGTGCAGGCGCTCCTGCGTTGCTATTGCTAGCTGACGATGATCATTCGTTACTGCAGCATCCGCTCGTCATAACGGTGCTAACGCTACTGGGGAGCGCGCCGGAAGCCTGCCAAGTGATTTCTAAGGTGGACGCAGGTGCAGAAGTGTTGTGGTGCTTTGGTCACAGCGACGAAGTTGATGCGATGATATCGACTCCCACAATAGCTGAGTTACAGCAAAGCAGTCAGGCTAAACGTGCCTTATGGCAGCAGCTGTGGCCTCATTTGGATGGTGTGCAGTAATGGCTCAGGTACTACCTATTTCGCTAGAACAATTGCCGCAAATGCTGGCAGTAGAACAGTTGGCGCATCCTTATCCTTGGGATGAGGCAACGCTTAAAAGTTGTTTTGGTCGTTTTTACCAGCAGCTTGGATTGTTTGACGATGATGAACAACTAATAGGCTTCAGTATTCTGCAATGCTTGTTTGAAGAAGCGACTTTGATGAATATCTGTGTGATGCCTAGCTGCCAAGGCAAAGGCTTTGGCAAGCTGTTGCTGGAGCAGACTATTGCGTCGTTAAAGGCGCAATATATTGAGGTGTTACTGTTGGAAGTTCGGGTGAGTAATACTGCTGCTATTGGCCTTTATCGCCATCTGGGTTTTATCGAAACTGGCAGTCGTAGAAATTATTATCACACGGCGAACGGGCGAGAAGATGCACTGTTGATGGAGTTAAGACTGCACTGCGATATTCAGGCATAATCTCCCGAAATAACAAAGCCGCCATCAGGCGGCTTTGTTATCTCAAAGACCCAAGGCGTTACTTAACTTCTTTCCCTTGGGCTTGCAGATCAGCATGGTAGCTGGAGCGTACCAATGGCCCACAGGCGGCGTGAGTGAAGCCTAATTCCACGGCGACGTCATGCAATTCATCGAACTCCTGCGGAGTCACATAACGCTCTACCGGCAGATGGAAGCGGGAAGGCTGCAAGTATTGCCCCAGTGTCAGCATGTTAACACCATGAGCGCGCAGATCTTTTAGCACCTGCACTATCTCTTCATTGGTTTCGCCAAGTCCCATCATCAGGCCAGATTTAGTGGGGATTTCTGGGTGGCGTTGCTTGAATTGTTGTAGCAGGTTTAAAGACCATTGATAGTTAGCGCCTGGACGGGCCTTACGATAATGCGCTGGCGCGGTTTCCAGATTGTGGTTGAACACATCTGGAGGCTCGGTGGCTAATATATCCAGTGCTTGTTCAATACGGCCACGGAAGTCCGGCACCAGGATTTCTATCTTGATATGGGGATTAAGTTTACGGATCTCGCGGATACAGTCAGCAAAGTGCTGTGCCCCGCCATCGCGTAAATCATCGCGGTCCACAGAGGTGATCACCACGTACTTGAGCTTCATATCACGAATGGTGCGCGCCAATTGCAACGGTTCTTCGGGATCGGGTTTTAATGGCCGACCATGGGCAACATCGCAAAATGGGCAGCGACGGGTACAAATAGCGCCGAGGATCATAAAGGTCGCTGTGCCGTGGTTAAAACACTCTGCCAGATTCGGGCAAGAGGCTTCCTCGCAGACGGAGTGCAGACCGTGGCTGCGCAGCGCCTGTTTGATATCCAGAATACGTTGATTGGATGACGGCAGTTTTACTCGCAACCAATCCGGTTTACGCAGCATAGTGTCACGTTCAGACGGGACAACCTTTACGGGAATGCGAGCAACTTTGTCGGCGTCACGCAATTTTACGCCGGGTTGTAATCTTTCTGGCCTGTTCATGACTCTGGTAATCCTTGGTAATGCTGTAATTGCTGATAGCCAAGTCGCTGGCTGAAAATTTCGCTGAAGAGTTTGGCGGCTTCCTCTACCGTAGCAGGACCACCCAGATCTTTACACTGAGTCATTTCCAGTCCGGCGTAACCACAGGGATTAATGCGGTGGAATGGCTCTAGGTCCATATCGACATTGAATGCCACACCGTGGAAGGAACAGCCCCGTCGAATGCGCAGCCCGAGCGATGCGATCTTTTTATCATCGACATAAACTCCGGGCGCATCGGCTTTCGGGTAAGCTTCTATTTGGAAACGTGCCAGCACTCCAACGACCGATTGCTCAATATCGGTGACCAATTGCCGTACACCAATCTTCAGGTTGCGCACGTTTAGCAGTGGATAAGCAACCATTTGCCCTGGGCCGTGATAAGTCACCTGACCGCCACGGTCTACCTGCACCACCGGTATATCGCCGGGTGCCAGGATATGCTCGGCTTTGCCTGCCTGACCTTGCGTAAAGACAGGTGGATGCTCCACCAGCCATAGCTCGTCACGGCTACTATCGTCGCGGATATTGGTATAGTGCTGCATGGCATGCCATACCGTTTCGTAATCCATCTTACCCAGATGGAATACGTGTAGGATTTTCTCTGACAAGGGCAACTTCTCTCCCTGTGGTACTGCCGGCCATTATACCCAGAGTCGGCAAAAATGTAATGCAGATCACATTTTGTGATGTGTTATAACACCCGGCGGACACCCTCGATGGCGGCAAGTTCAGTGTACAGGGTTTCAATATGCTCTTTGCTGGTGACCTGTACCCTGATGGTTACGGACAAGTAACTGCCCTTGCTAGACGTCTTGGATGAGGTGGTGTAGTCACCAGGGGCATGTTTCTGTACCACCATCACCACTTGCTCAGCCAGCTGTTCGCTGTAATCGCCTACCACCTTAAACGGGAAAGACGTAGGAAACTCCAGATATTTATCAAATTCAGTATTCAGCATTGGCATAACTCTCTAAAAACGCTACTGCAGTTTATATGGCGGCAAGTATAACCAAATTCAAGCGCAGGATCTGTAGCAAGCAAGTGGGGGGGAGCCAAAGCTCCCCTGCAAGGGTGGTTAAAGTGCGGCGGTGGCTTGTCGTAGCCAAGTTAAGTCAGCGCCGGCAAGCATTGGTGACAAGGTGGTGTAAACCCGCTGGTGATAGCGATTCACCCACTCAATTTCAGCCTCGGTCATGAGCTTTTTATCAAACAAGCGCTTATCCATTGGGATCAGCGTAAGTGCTTCAAAGCCATATATTTCTCTTTCTGCCCCCGCCAGCGCCGCACAGGGTTTGACCGTAACCAGATTTTCCAGGCGGATACCAAAGGCACCTTCACGATAGTAGCCAGGTTCATTAGATAAGATCATGCCGGGTTCCAACGCAACTGCATTATGGTTTTTGCCGATGCGTTGTGGACCTTCGTGCACACTTAGATAATGGCCAACGCCGTGACCTGTACCGTGGTCATAGTCAAAGCCCTGTTGCCACAGGTATTGGCGCGCCAGAATATCCAGTTGCTGGCCAGTGGTACCTTTGGGGAACCGTGCTTGATCCAATGCGATATGACCTTTAAGCACCAGTGTTACTAGCTTTTTCTGTTCATCCGTTACTGCACCAATGGCGATGGTACGGGTGACATCTGTGGTGCCATCAAGGTACTGTGCGCCGGAGTCCACTAGATAGATGCTGTTCATTTCCAGCATCTTAGGGGTGCCGTTCAGATGATTGTAGTGACACATAGCGGCGTTGGCACCAGCCGCGGAGATGGTGTCAAAACTGGGCTCGCGGTAGAGTGCATGCTGTTTGCGGAAACCTTCCAACTTCTCAGCCAGAGCGGCTTCATCATATAGCCGGCCATTGGCGACTTCGTTATCTAACCAAGCCAGAAAACGACTAACAGCCACGCCATCGCGGATATGACTGTCGATCATCCCCTGCATCTCCGCCGGATTTTTACAGGCTTTCGGGATCGCGACTGGGTCCGCGCCTGCAATCAGTTTGGCACCAGCGGCTTTGGCTTGCAGCTGGCAGGCGGCATTGGCGCTGTTGGGATCGGCCAGGAGTTTTTTGCCTTTCAGTGATGCCAGTGCATGACTGAGTTCAGCTTCTGCTTTAAAACTTACCCCTTCACCCACATGGGCAGCAGTGCCTTGTGGTAATTTATCTAGGTCGGTGAATAAGGTCATTGTGCCATCAGCATAAAGCAGGGCTGTCCCCAGGATCACCGGAATGCGTGGAATATCCTGACCACGCAGATTGAGCAGCCAGCAGAAAGAATCAAGTGCGGTAATGAGTGCTACGTCGGCACCAGCCTTTTTGACCAACTCAGCGATTTCAGTGCGTTTTTGCCGACTGGTTTTGCCTGCCGCGCTGTCACTGAACAGTAATGCCGGTTCTTTGGTGGGGACGGGACGCGGTTGCCAGCAAATATCTACCGGGTTGTCGTTTAAGGCGACGAGCTCAATGCCTACTTTATCTAAGGTAGCTGCTGCCTCATTGAACCAGGCCAAGGTATGGCAACGCGGGTCAACCCCAACTCTGCTGCCGCTGGGCAGATGTTCGGCCAGCCATTGATATTGCGGCATGTCAGTGAGGCTTTCATAGCGGTAAAGCTTGGCATCCACCTGTTGACGCACTTGCACTACATAACGTCCATCAACAAACACCGCTGCGGAGTCTTTCATCACGATTGCCATGCCCGCAGAGCCGGTAAATCCCGTCAGCCACAGTAAACGCTCGTTATGGGCGGGAACATATTCTCCCAGATATTCATCCGCGCGGGGTTGGATAAAGGCATCAAGATTGAGCTTAGCCATCTCGCCACGCACAGCGGTAAGACGTGCAGCAATGTTACTGGACATAGGGACTCCGTGATATACCAGCGTTATTGAGAATGTTCGCCGATTGTCTGTTATCAATATTGTGGCGTTGATTATCGCAAGCAGCTTACCCAATTCGCAAGCAACTGTGTGGCTATCCGGCGCAAATGCATTGTTTGCGATGGTTGCTGGGCTGATGTTATTGCCTTGACGGGTGGACTGCCGCTAGCAGCGCAATAATTCAGCTGGAATTGTCGCAAAAGCAATATGTTAAGTTATGGGCAGTGCCGCACACTGAATGCCTGTGCTACTATTGCCGCCAGTACCTTGCTGCGGTAAGGCTTTTGGGGGATTGCATGGCTGAATTAACAATTGAAGTCGGTTCGGAAACGGCGCTGTTTCTGTTCAACGATGCGGGGAGCACCGAGCAGTATAAAATCCCCACAGGAGAAGGCTTTTCTTTGGAAGCGCTAAACCAGCAGATCGCTGATTTAGAAAATGACTACCAACTGCGGGATTACCGATTAGCGTTGGCTTTTCCGGGCATGGTACGAGATCACTCGCTAGTTTCTTGTAGGCATCTGCCGGGGTTGGCCGGGCAGAACCTGCGTAAGCTGCAAACTCGAGGTGAGTTGGCCGTTGTCAGTAACGATGTGCAGGCCGCAATGCATGCGGTCACCAGTGCCAAATATGCTTGCGAGCTTTTAGTTATGTGTTCAGAAGGCATGGGACTGGCACTTGCCAGTCACGGTAAAGTTTTCACCGGAGCTAATGGCTTGGCCGGAGACTTAGGGAACTGCTGGGTGATGACAGAGTCTGGCGAGTTTACGCTGGAACAGATGGCCAGCGGTGAGTCTATTCGTCAGCGACGTATGCGCAACCCGGTAGAACTGTACCGGTCAGGAGCTTATCTGGGAATGGGCATCGCCTGGGCGATTAACCTGTTCAATCCGCAGCACTTGTGGCTGGCTGGCAGCACCATTGCCAATGCTGATTATTATAAAGGTTGTGTCGCCAACATCCGCGAAATGGTATCGCCAGCAATGTCCGGTTTGTGTCAGATAAGTCGGGTGGACGATTCTGAAACACTGGTATGTCGCGGCTTGCTGGCGATGTTAACCGCGAGCGCGTGAAAATCGGCTAAGGATTGATTTTGAGTAACTCAATATCAAAAATTAGTGCTGCACCAGGGGGGATAGGACCGGCTGAACGATTACCATAAGCCAGATTATTGGGAATAAATAGGCGCATCTTATCGCCTTCCACCATGAGTTGGACGCCTTCGGTCCAGCCTTTAATAACCCGATTCAGTGGAAATTTTAACGGTTCTCCTCGTTTGAATGAACTGTCAAAAACCGTACCGTCTAATAGCCGCCCCTCATAATGGACTTTGACGGTATCTTCGGCAGAGGGATGCACCTTGCCCTGACCATGAGCCAAATATTCATATTGCAGACCACTGGCGGTTGTGAATACTCCAGGCTTGGTTTTATTCGCCGCCAGGAACGCATCTCCCTGAGCCGCCATTTCTTCGATACCACGATTCGTCAGCGAGTTCAGATAAAAGTACATGGCTATTGCCACGGTTGATGCCAGTATCACACCAATAATTGTCTTCATTCAGTCTTCCTGTATTTTCGCCCGTAACTGCAGGTGCCGCGGTATATTAGCAGTTTGCGCTCCGGCTTCACAGATATTACCAATGTGCCGCCAAGAGGAATTTTGAATACTGTGAGATGGCAACTAGCAATAGCAGATTTACAACAACACCACTCCAAAACAGCATGCGGAACCGGGTTTTAACGGTTTTATGGCGCAATCTGTGGCGCGCCAATAACGCTCCGGGCCAACCACCAAGTAACCCAAATAGTTGCAACTTGCGTTCGGAGGTACGCGGCAGGTGCTTAATCGCCGCTTGCTTGTCATTGGCGTATAGCCAGTAGGTTGTCAAACTTAGTAATAGATACCAGATGATAAACCACCACGATAAGACTTGGTTAGTGACCAATAGCAGCAAATACACGGCAAATATCAGCGTTATTTTATAAGCTCCGGGAATTTGCCAAAACAGTGACCGTCGCGGGTTTAAGCGGTGTCGAGGTTGGCGGGTTTTTGGTGGCAAGAGTTAGCTTCCGTTTTGGTTATAGGCCAGCTTGCGCCAAAGCCATTCTAACGGGCCTTGTTTAAAAAAATGTAGATAGCAGCGGGCAAGAACTAACTGTATACCTGACCAGATAACCGCCAGTAGCAAATAATCCATAAAATCCATGGTCAGCAGCAGTTCTGGCGCAATAGAACGAAATAAGCTGACCCCTACTACGGACTGCAATATGTATAGCGTTAGGGCGACTCGGCCTGCAGCCTGTAGTGATTTAAGTCGCTGCGGTTGATTGCCACAATAACGTACTATCACCTGCAAAAACCACAATGCCATAGGAATGGCAGCCATTACAACTAGCACCAGTGCCAGATTCTGCAGCAGTTGACTGTGGCCATAACTGCAACCGTAGGCGAGCAATGACAGCAGCAATGAACCCCAGAATAAATAGCCAATTCTGGCAATCGGGCCGCTGAACCAACCTTGGCGTAGCAGATAGATCCCTAGCAGCATCAATCCGCTGAGGATCCATAGATATGTCATCGGAAATACTAATAAGCTGATAGCGACAACCGGCAGTTGTTGCCGCAATTGGTCACTGTAACTACCGGTCCATAACTGATATTCCGCTATGTACTCAGGTGAGCCACGCACGACTGACGGCACATCAAACGGAATTAACGCCATCAGCAACATTACCAACAAACCTATTGCGATAAACAGTTGCGCTTTACGCAGCAGTTCAGCGACGGGGAGCTGCCGGTAACGCCATACCAACATGCCACATAGACCATAACTTAGCAGAATGTCCCCAGGCCAAAGAAAAATACCATGCAGTACGCCAAACAGCATCAGCCAGCAAAGGCGTGACTTCACCTTCGCTCCGGCGTCAAGGCCGCGGGCACTGAAATTCTGCCACTGAATGTATAGCCCTGCGCCAAACAGTATTGAAAACAGCGAGATAAAACGATCTCTGAGTACCAGATAATACAGTGCCTGGCCGATGCTATCGCCTACAGTTGCCGTGGCGGCTGGCACATATTCATAGCTGCTGATACCCATACTAAAGATATTCAGAAAGAAAATGCCCAGCACCGCCAACCCCCGCACCGCATCAATGTTAGCCATTCTGGCAACTTGTTGGTATGGCTGAACGGCATTAATCACTGCGGAATGCTGGCTGTGAGCGATGCCACTTTGCGGCAGCATGTTGATTCTTCCTGAGCGTGAGTTGTCTGTTGTTTATAGTAACAGGAATTGGTGCAAGTTATTTTAGCCTCAGTCCTAGGTTTCGTGACTAGGAGCAAATATCGATGCTGGCTCGCGCTACGCCTTATGCACTAAAGACGTAAGCCCGGCCATTCATATCGCCCACTCATCAAGAAAAGGTTTTTTACAACTGAACACCGCGCTCATGGCGTGAGATCATCCGTTGTCATTAGCCCGAGCCGGTGTCTCTTATCGCGCTCTTCAAACTCACCGTTGACGGAAATCCGCGATAGTCATGGCGGATAGGCATCTCTGCCTAAAATAACGAATTTGTATTGGATACGTCATAAATATTGCCAGAACTCTGACCAAAGTATGCTAGTTTTGGCGCTCTGGAACGGGCGTGATGTTTAGTGATTTTGTGTTTGGTGATTTTGTCTCAGGGGTCATGATGGTAAAAGCGGATAAAGGGTTGCGGGCAGTTGCGTTGCTTGAAGCCTCAAAAGGTGTATTGTCGTTGATTGTGGGACTGGGTATTCATGCGTTAGCAGGTAAAGACCTCAAACAATCATGTGAGCTGTTATTGACACATCTACACTTGAACCCCGCCAGTCATCTGCCGGGGATTTTTCTGCATGCGGCTGAATCACTGGGCAATATCAATCTGACATTAATTGCCATTGGCGCATTAGTCTACTCTTGTATCCGTTTTGTTGAGGCCTATGGCCTCTGGCATAGCATGGTGTGGACCGAATGGTTTGCGTTGGTCAGCGGTGGTATCTACTTGCCGTTTGAGGCTTATGAAGTGGTGGTGCACCATAATTTGCTGAGTATTGCAACGTTGGCGGTTAATTTGTTGATTGTCGGCTATATGGCGTGGTTGCTGCGACGCAAACCCGCTATAGAACATTAAACTGTGCTACAACAAAAAGCCCTGCATTGGCAGGGCTTAAATGTTATGGACGCAGTTATTGGTGCTGGGTGGTTTTGTAAAAGTTTTCCAAATCCTTGTGTAGCGATTTCAATGCTTCTGGATTCAAGTAAATCATGTGACCTGACGGGTAATAGCCAAAATGCACATTACCGATGAGCGATGGGTCTAATTCCATGTGTGCCAAATCGTATTCGGTGGCATGGAATGGTGTGGCCATATCGAAGTAACCATTGGCGGAAAACACCTGTAGGCTAGGGTTAGTGCGTATGGCATTGCCGAGATCATCGACCACATAGGGTGAACGGCTCTTATGTCCACGCCCTAAATCGTGCTGCCAATCCCAGTTGCGGAATGCATCAAAGCTAAATACCCGGTAAGTATCATCGGGATGATAGTTCAGCTGATTAGATAAATAATCATTGAAGGTGGCAACAAACGCCGCAGACGGTGCGGTGTCGGACGGATCGGTATTCGGGGTTTCACCAATGGCATCTTTGTCCATGCCGGTGAAACGACCGTCATAACGCCCCATGGTACGTTCTTCATCGCGCAGCAGCTCTTTGCGGAACTGTGCCTGACCAACTCGCAAGTTGGCGTGTTTAAGATACTCAGTACTCAAACCTGTGTATTGATGTAACTGCTCGGCAACCTTATCCAACTCCGCCGCTGGCAGATTGTGACCTGCAGCCAATGCTTGGGCAAATTCACCTTCGGCAAAGGTGCGTACCTGCTGTAGGAATGATGCCAATTCAGCGGGTTTATTCGGTAATTTATTGTGATAGTAAGCCACTGCGGCAAACGTTGGCAGCAGACCTACGTACTGTCGATCCAGACCTGGTGCATTGGCACCGTAGTTCAGAATGCTGGATACTAGAATCACGCCATTGAATGCCATGCCATCCTGTTGCAGTTGGTTTGCCAACACGGGCGCGCGTACAGTGCCATAGGATTCGCCCAGCAGGTATTTGGGCGAATTCCAACGGTTGTTGACGGTGACGTAACGGGTGATAAAACGCGCAAAACCGTCGGCATCTTCATCAACACCAAAGAATTTCTTGGCGGGGTTTTCATCTTTACCTGCTTTGTCTTTGGCATCGGCGGTGGTAATACCACGGCTGAATCCAGTGTCAAACGCATCAATAAATACCAGATCTGTACTGTCCAATAAGGTGTATTGGTTATCGAGCAATTTATATGGTGCAGGTGGAGTAGGCGCAGCGTTAGTGGTTTCTACCCTTACCGGGCCAAATGAGCCCATATGCAGCCACAGTGAAGAAGAACCTGGGCCACCATTAAAGACAAAGGTGACTGGCCGTGGTTGATCTTTTTTGGACTCCATGGTGTAGGCAACGTAGAACACGCTGGCCGAAGGTTGATTTTTATCATCCTTGATAATCATATTGCCGGTAGTCGCTTGGTATTTTAGCGTGTCACCATTAACTTTGATCCGGTGTTCGGTCGTGACGGCTTTATCTTGTGGGTGTTCCGCTTTCTCAGTTGCTTGACTTGGTTGTGATTGATCAGCTGCCTGTGCTTCATAAGAATATAGAGGGGCGGCCATCAATAAGCTGGCACACAGCAGTGAAGCCAGAGGTAATTGACGCATGGAATGCTCCGTTAGAATGATTATTTTGGTATTACAGGGTGTTTTCGTTGTAACAAAGATCCTCTGTAGGTGAAACCCTGTGACTTGTTGCTGGGTATGTCACTGATGCATCGGTGGCGCAGTGTAAATCAGTAAATTGCGATAAAATTTAATATTATTCAATGTCTTAACTTTTCCATGTGAACCACGGTGAATACAAATTTTGTCACTAAGTGACATGACTTGTTGCAATTTGAGCCGCCATAGAAATATCCGTTGCCTGTAAAAGCTTCACTTAGCTTTGTTGACCGAGTTACGTATAATCCGCCTCAGACCTCAAGTTATCAGGAACATTGTGTGAACTATCTGTTGACCTATCTGAAAGGCCTCGCCATGGGGGCGGCAGATGTTGTCCCCGGCGTGTCTGGTGGAACCATCGCTTTTATCACGGGTATTTACGACAAACTGCTGGAAAGCATCCGCCGCATCAATCCATCGCTGTGGGCGGTTTTTCGGCAGCAGGGATTGCAGGGTGTTATTACACACATTAATGGCGGTTTTCTGGTGAGCTTGCTCGCCGGGATCCTGACCAGCATTTTTACGCTGGCAAAACTTATCTCTTGGTTGCTGGCGACACATCCCATTCCGGTGTGGTCGTTCTTCTTCGGGCTGATCTTGGTATCTGTGTACCATATGTTGCGGCAGGTGCAGGGCGGTTTTTCGATACCGCGCATCGGTTTATTTGCCGTCGGCGTGGTGCTTGCCTGGGCGATTACCGTTATTAATCCTGGACAGGTGGAGGCCAGTTACCTGAATATCTTCTTCGGGGGAGCCATTGCTATCTGTGCCATGATTCTACCGGGGATCTCCGGCAGTTTTATCCTGCTGTTACTGGGGCTTTATCCCGCGGTGCTTGGTGCCGCTAAAAACTTGCAGTTAGATATTCTTGGCTGTTTTGCGGTGGGGGCTGTGTTGGGGATCCTCTGTTTCAGCCATCTGCTGTCGATGCTATTAAAGCGTTGCCGAGATGCCACGCTGATGTTCCTTACCGGCCTGATGCTTGGAACTCTTGGTAAAATATGGCCTTGGAAACAAACGCTTAGTTGGCGTACTAACTCGCACGGTGAACAGGTGCCGTTACAACAACAGGATTTGTCGCCATTTGCTTATGAACAGCTTACTGGCCATGCTCATCAACTGGCGCTTGCAGTGGTTTGTGCCATTGCCGCTATCCTGCTGGTGTTAGCTTTGGATTATCTGGGCAGCCGCAATCGTCATAAATGATCTGGCGGGTGTTAAAAGCGCCTGCGGGCGCTTTTTTATGTGACATGGCTCTGTTGGATTTCGCTAGATGACACCCGAGCGAGTGGGCAAACTGTTTGCGATAAGTGCCGGGGTATCAATTACTGCCATTTTGCGATACAGCCTATTACCGCCATTCGCTGGGCTCCTAACAGGTTTCTAAACAGGGTTTTTGTAAGTCTAGGTTGGTCAAATCCGGTTAACCCACCTCCATCAGCAACTGGACGCACTACGCACTTGAGTGGTCAGCCAACAACGCAAGATAGCTTGGCAACGCGGGATTTTGAGTCTGCTTTATAGGTGCGCCATAACAACAATACTAGCATTATGCCCAGCGCAGGCGCCGTGCTTGATGACGTGGAAAACCAGTGACAACCTCAAAACCCAAAATCGCACTTTACCACCATAGTAAGTCATCACCATTGAGAATCACCACTGGTTCAACCTGGCACCTGGCCAAACAATCGTTTCGTCATTGGTTCAGGAGGCAGCAGTATTGCAGTTCTCCCGTAATTAATGCTTTTTATGTTATTTATAGTGAAATATGATTGCGTTTTAATTAATGATTGGAAACCATTATGGCGCGTCCAGATCTTAATTTACTGTTGGCGTTAGATGTACTGCTTGATGAAGGGAGTGTGATAGGAGCAGCGCGGCGGATGAATCTGAGTCCTCCGGCAATGAGTCGCACGCTAAGTCGTATTCGGGAAGCTTTGGGTGACCCGGTATTTGAACAAGTTGGTCGCAAACTGATGCCAACCCCCAAGGCTTTAGCGCTGCGCGAACAGGTGCGACAGGCGGTGGCGCAGGCTACACAGGTATTTGCGTCCGACAGCGAGATTGACCTGAAATCGCTGGATAGACGTTTTAATGTTCGAGCGACTGATGAATTCTTGAGTATCTATCTGGGCCAGCTTTTGGGCGCTATGGCGACAGATATGCCCCGAGCGATGTTGCGTTTTTCTCCAGAGGAAGATGACGTAGATGAAGAGGCGTTGCGCAGTGGACGTATCGATCTGTTTATCAGCGGTTCGC
This sequence comes from Shewanella sp. 4t3-1-2LB, assembly GCF_017368415.1. Taxonomy (NCBI): domain Bacteria; kingdom Pseudomonadati; phylum Pseudomonadota; class Gammaproteobacteria; order Alteromonadales; family Shewanellaceae; genus Shewanella; species Shewanella sp. 4t3-1-2LB. The sequence goes on along the minus strand of NZ_JAFNJD010000003.1, from coordinate 123,851 downwards.
GTAAACTCGGGCAGGAAATCCGTGTTCAGCCGCTGTTCACTACCACCTTTGTGGGTGTCGCCCGAGTGGATCATCCGATTTTCGACGGTGACGTTACCCTTGAACGTATCACTCGTTGGGAGCATATCAATGTGTCACGGCGCGGGAAATCCATAGGTCCAATCGACACAGCGTTAGAAAAATATGGTGTGCATCGACATGTCTCTTTGATTGTACCAAACCCTTATACCGCATTGTTTGCACTGCAGGATTCAGACTTATTGCTGCCGTTGCCAAAACACCTAGCCAGCAGCGCGCTTGCTGCAGGGCTGCACATTCGTTTGTTTGAACTACCGACGCCTCTGGAAACTGTGTTGCTGACGCAGGCATGGCATCCACGCCTAGATAGCGATCCCGCCCATCAATGGCTGCGAAATACCATTCACTCTCTGTGCAACGAGTATGAAACTTCGGCGAAGAAGTTGATAACACCATGACAGATTTTGCTTTTCAATAAGTGCATATAACGCAATCATAGTGATGCGATAAGTTCACTTTTCGAAACTATTTGCCTCATCTACAGTGGTGGAAATAATTCACTGTAGAGGGCCGCAAATGTGCGTTCTGTGAATCTGTTATCCACAGTTCCCCGCTTTTCTTCCACTAGTTTTTGTCTATGTTGGGAAAAGGTCATTCTTTGTCTGCCATATCTAGATCTGACAACGCCGCGCGCGACTTACGTAATGCGCTCGCTTCTTGCTGCCTGCCTGGCGTTGGTATTGGCCTATTGGTTGGATATCGATGCACCATATTCTGCGGCATCCAGTGTACTTTTGGTGATTAACCCGGTTCAAGGTGCCGTTATCGGTAAGGGCGTGTGGCGGGTCATCGGCACCCTTATCGGCATGCTGGCAGCATTTATTCTGATTGCAGAATTTGGTCAGATGCCGTGGTTGTTTATTCTGGGTTTTGGTTTTTGGCTCGGTCTCTGCGTCATGGGAATGACGCTGTTACGTCATTTTCGAGCTTATGGCGCAACCCTCGCGGGATACACCGTGGGACTGGCGACTTATGGCGCGATGCAACATCCAGAATTGGCGTTCGATCAAATCATGGGACGCGGTACCTCCGTGCTGATAGGTGTGATGAGTCTTGCTGTTGTCTCCACGCTCTTCAGTGCCCGTAGCATACGCGCTCGTCTGCAGACACAGTTGCATCGGTTGGCATCGGCTACAGCCGAGATCCTAGCGACTAATCTTAGCGTACTTCATTGTGAAGCCGATGGTGGGAACACCCCCTTAGATGCTGGCAGGTTGCGACTCATTGTTGAAATCTATGGGGTGGATGATCTGCTGGCACAGGGTAAAGCTGAATCCGCCGATTTGGCGCAACGGGCCGCGACCGTTCGCCATGCGATGGTGTCCTTATTTTCCGCCTTGGTTGGTGGGACGCCAATGTGGCAACACACTGCTAATTTATGGGCATTGAGGGCGCTTCAGCCAACATGGGAACAGACCTGGCTGCATGTCAGCCATGTCCTTAAGGATCCCGCCGACGCTGCTGGCGTGGAACGTGCTGTGCAGTTATTGTCTGAACTGCGGGTGCAACTGCTCGCCACCTTCACTGAACACATCCCTGATGATGAATCTGAGTATGCCGCATTAGTGATTGTTGGCGAGCAACTGCTTGAACAGCTCGATGACTATCTTGAAGCACTTAAAGGTATCAGCCGATTCCATCAATGGCGGCCGATAGCCACATCAGTTTCGGTACCGTTCAGTCGTGACAAGTCGGCAGCCTTACAAAATGGTCTGCGTGCGTTGTTGACGGTAGTGCTGGGCGGGGCATTCTGGATAGTCACTGGCTGGTCGTACGGCAATCTGATGTTGGCTGGGTTAGCGGCGTCCTGCGCATTGTTGTCCACGGCGCCCAATCCGGCGCTTGGTGCTGTTGAGTTCATCAAAGGCACCGTGATTGCGGTGGTGATGGCATTTATCTGTACTTTTTTGGTATTGCCTTATGTCTCTGGGTTGCCGTTACTGTTGGTGATAATGGGACTGTTTTGGTTGCCAGGAATTTACGCCACGACCTTGCCCCGTTATGGCTTGGCTGGGGTAACTTATTTGGTTGCCTTTACGACGCTGGCTGCAACTGATAACCCGATGCACTATGACTTTCCATTATTTCTGAACGGTGCAGTGGCTTGGATTTTGGCGACATCTTTTACGCTGCTTGGGTTTCAGATCATTCTGCCACGTAATCTGTCACGCGATGTAGCGCGTTTGCGCCTTACGATTCGTGATGACACCCTCGCTATCTTGAAAGGAAAGCGAACCATCAGTGTCAGTGCTTGGCAATGGCGTCAACAGCATCGTACAGCGCAACTGGGGGCACTGCTCAAAACGCAACCTGAGCTGATGGCGCGGGATGTGGCGAATGCTATGGGCAGCATCCATTTGGGACGGGAGTTATTGCGCTTACGGCATTGGTTGCAGCAAACAGCCCTAGAGTCGGAGTCGCGTCACTTGATTACCACCGCTTGGCGTTACATCAGTCGCCGTGCTGCTGAGCCTGTGCTAGCCGCAAAGCACGCCCGTCGTGCAGCAAAATCGTTGTCGCGTTTACTGTCGCAAGAGAACTCCGCTCTAGATGAGGGAAAGCGCCTCGTCATTGTGTTTCTCAATATCGCGACATTACTTGAAAATCATGCAAATTACTTTGCTCAACGACCCGGAGTTCACGCTAATGCTGAGTGAGTTTGCTATCGCTGGCATCTACTTGCCGCCCTTTTTTGTCTATGCGTGTGTGGCGTTGCCGATTTTCTTAGGTATGCGTTTCCTGCTCGCGCGCGCCGGTGTGTTTCGCTGGGTCTGGCATCCGGGATTGTTCGAGTTTGCGCTTTCCCTTTGCTTAGTCTCGATATTGGTTCTTTTTGTTTAGGTGTTGATTCATTATGGTTGCTCGCTTTTTGCCATTAAAGTCTGTGGTCCGCGCAGGTGTTACATTGATAGTGGTTATTGTCGCTGGCGTTTTATTGAACGCTCTTTGGGATGCATACGTCCTCAGCCCTTGGACGCGCGATGGCCGCGTGAGTGCGCAGATCGTGCGGATTGCGCCAGAAGTGTCTGGCACAGTATTGAATGTTTCGGTCTCTGATAATCAGTTAGTCAAAAAGGGCGACGTACTCTACCGTATAGATCCCGCCCATTTTCAACTATTGTTGGTTCAAGCGGAAGCGCAGTTAGCTGCCGCCAACGCGTCGTTACGCCAAAAAACCGAGGATGCTAGGCGACGCCGTCGCATGGAAGGTTTTGTGTCAGCAGAGGATATTCAGCGTGCCACGCAGGACATGGCCATCGCGCAAGCTCAACAACGCAGCGCCCAGGTCGCGGTGGCGATTGCAAAACTGGATATGGGACATACTGTCTTGCATGCCCCTGTTGATGGATACATTACACGCCTGCGCTTAAATAAAGGGGATTATGCCGTGGCCGGCGAGCCAAATATTGCGCTGATAGACGCTAATAGTTTCTGGATTACCGGCTATTTTGAAGAAACTAAACTGCATGGTATTCACCCTGGGGCTGCTGCGCAGATCCGATTAATGGGGATTGAGCAGATGCTGCCGGGGCGAGTGGTCAGTATCGGACACGGCATCACTGACGCCAACCAGCAAGTCGATGCCCAAGGACTGCCGAGCGTGGAGCCTAGCTTTAGTTGGGTGCGTTTGGCGCAGCGAATTCCGGTGCGGATTGCGTTTGAGCAGCTCCCGCAAAACCTAGTGTTGGCAGCGGGCATGACCGGCAGTATTGAGGTGGAAACATCCGCCAGCAAATCACCGCCACCAGGACGACTCATCTCATTGCTACATCAATGGATGTAAAGGGGCGCTCAGGCATTAGCGCTTTCGTCCATTATCCCAATAGTGCTCTTTTGGCGGAGAAACGGGAGCTTGGAGTTGCTGCGCTGGTTTGTCTCATATCCTGAAAGCCAAATACCTGTAGCAACTTGAGCTGACTGCCATTGTTAATTTGATGACCTTTCAATGTGGTTTTAACAGGAAAGGCCTACAGGCCTTAAGAGCCACTATACTGGCCGCGACAGAACATAAGCCCATGTCGTGTATATGTGTTCATCCAAGACCATAGATGTCGGGGGATGTGGCATGAAGGTTTATGCCAAAATAAACTTATACAAAATTTGAATTCCGTATAACTTTGTGCCTTACTTGCACGATAAAGTTATACAGGAGTTTGGGCGATGTATAAATTTGACGTTCAACATATACGGCTGGGTATCAGTGCTTGCCTGTTAGGGGAAAAAGTACGTTTTGATGGCGGTCATAAACGTTCGGTATATTGTAGTAATGAGTTAGCGCGCTATTTTCAGTTTGTACCGGTGTGCCCTGAGATGGCGATTGGCCTAGGTGCACCTAGACCGAGCATCCGACAGGTACAATTTGCCGAGCAGATCCGCATTCAGAATGTGAAGGGTGAACTGGATGTTACGGATGAACTGCAGCGTTATTGCCAACAAAAGGTCGCAACGCTGGATTTTTTGAGTGGTTACATCCTGTGTGCCAAATCGCCTACCTGTGGGATGGAACGGGTGACGGTTTACAAGGCGGGAACAAATAATGGCAGTAAATCTGGTGTCGGTGTACTGGCTGCTGCCTTACAGCAACAGTGGCCACAATTGCCGATAGAGGAAGAAGGGCGATTAAACGATCTGCATATCCGGGAAAATTTCTTCACCCGGGTTTATGCCTATCATGACTGGCAAATGCTGCAGCAGTCAGGTGTTAGTCGCCATAAACTCACCGACTTCCATGCGCGTTATAAATACCTGCTGTTGGCTCATTGCCCCAAGTTGTATCGTGAGCTTGGTCCTTTGCTGGCGGATGCCAGCTTGCCAGAGACAGCGGTGGCCGAACGTTATTTCGTCACCTTTATGGCGGCGTTAAAGCATCAAGCCAGTCGTAATAATCACACCAGTGCGTTGCAGCATATTCAGGGTTACTTCAAGAAATCCCTCAGTAAACAGCAGAAAGCTGAACTAAGCCAAGCAATTATGGATTACCGTAACGGTCTGAAACCACTGCTGGTACCGTTAACCCTGATTAACCATTACTTGCAAGAGTTCCCCAGCCCCTATATCTCGCGGCAGGTTTATCTCAATCCCCATCCTCAGGAGCTAAAGTTACGCTATGCCTACTGATGCATCCGCTTTTCTTTCTATTGGCGTAGTGGCCAAACGCACGGGGGTAAATCCGATTACTCTGCGCGCCTGGCAACGGCGTTTTGGACTGGTGATCCCTGCTAGAACCCCCAAAGGACACCGGTTATACACTGAAGCGCAAGTACAGCAGATAGCTGAGATCCTCAGTTGGTTGGAACGGGGGGTCGCCATCAGCAAGGTGAAGCCTCTGCTGGAAGGGCGAGCCGAGTCTGATGTCGTAACGGACGATGATTGGTCACAATTGCTACAAGGATTGACTCAAGCAACTTTGCAACTGCAGGCAGTGGCATTACAGCAACGCCTTGATGAAGCTAGTAGTCTGTATCCGCTACCTGTGCTGAGGCGTTATCTTGGACAATGGTTGTCACTCTTGAGTCAGCAGTTTGCCGCACGTATTGACGGGCAACTGCTGACATCTTGGTTGCAGCATCAGTTACAACAGTGGTTAGCTTGGCGCACCGCCAAGCTGTTAACACAGAAACCAGCGAGTGTGTTGTTGTGTCGCTTGGGGCCTCAGCCACAGTGGAGTGAGTGGTTGCTCACCTTGTCGCTGGTGCTAAGCGGATACTACCCACAGGCGCTGGGTGAAGTTGCAGATGCGGATGAGTTGTTGTTGCTGGGTGAGCGGCCGCGATTCTGTGCCGTGGTGCTGTTGCCTGCCGCCTCCAGTAATAGCAAAACCGTGTTACAACTTGAGCAGTTAGCGCAAAAATTATCACAACCTTTGCTACTTGGGGGCGAGTTTGCTCCTTTGTTGTTAGAGCATTCCAACGCTTTTTATCTGCTGCAAGCCGATGATGATGTTGGCGCCGTGATCAAACAACTTACCGGAGCTGAAAATGCATAACCCCCAGCCAGACCCAACGGTTTTTATCTGGTTTCGAAACGATTTGCGCCTGGCAGACAACCAAGCATTAACAGCTGCCTGTGAGCATGCTCGTGCCGTCAATGCTAAGGTCAAAGCGGTATATCTGGTTACCCCAGAACAATGGCGCTTGCATGATGTAGGGGCAAGACAATTGGATTTTATTCGGCGTCATCTCCACGAGCTGGCCCGCGCTTTAGCACGCCTAGGGGTGGAGTTTGAACTCTGGCAGTGTGCTCGCTATCGTGATATTGCCTCGTTGTGGCAGCTGCAACTGTTACAGCAGCATGGTATAGCGATTTACGCGGGGCGGGAGCCGGAATTTAATGAAATCTGCCGTGATCAACAGCTGTTGGACGTGGGCGTGCCGTTACGCTTGACTGACGAGCACTGTTTGTTACCCCCCTTGAGTGTGTTGAACCAAAGCGGTGATATGTACCGCGTATTCACGCCTTTTTCTCGGCGCTGGCGTGAACAGGCGAGGTGTTTTGCGATTGTGCCATTACCCGCACCAACACCTATTGCCACGGCATTAGATAATGTTCAGCTTGAAACAACACAGGCTAGGATAGAGCAGCTATTTCAACCACTAATCAATGATGTCGACACAAGTTCTTGGCCTGCTGGCGAAGGCGAAGCTCAGAGGCGTTTGCAGCAGTTTATCGATAATGGTGTGAGTGACTACCAACAACTGCGGGACTTTCCTGCTGTAGCAGCGACCAGCAGCCTGTCACCTTATCTGACGTTAGGTGTTATCAGTCCCAGACAGTGTTTCGCGGCGTTGTTGGCACGCTTTCCTGAAGTGCTTAATGACGATACCAGCCCTGGCCGTAGCTGGTTGACGGAACTAATATGGCGCGAATTTTATCGGCATTTGCTGGTGGCATTTCCACACCTGAGCAAAGGTGCCAACTTCAACCCACTCGCCGATAACGTGATTTGGCGTAACCATCCCCAAGAGTTTGCCGCATGGTGCGCCGGTAAAACGGGCTACCCTATTGTTGATGCCGCCATGCGCCAACTGAACAGTAGCGGCTGGATGCATAATCGGTTGCGGATGATCGTGGCCAGTTTTCTCAGTAAGCATCTGTTGGTGGATTGGCGCTGGGGTGAACAATATTTTCGTCAGCAACTGCTGGACGGCGATTTGGCGGCCAATAATGGTGGGTGGCAATGGTCGGCTGGCACCGGCTGCGATGCCCAGCCCTGGTTTCGTATTTTTAATCCTATCAGCCAGAGCGAAAAGTTTGATGCCGATGGCCGTTTCATCCGCCATTGGCTCCCGGAATTGGCCTCAACCCCTTTAGCGAAACTGCATCGGCCTAACCCCGCTAGAAACCTTTTTAACAGCGATTATCCAGCACCGATAGTGGATCATCAGGCCGCTAGAGAGCGCGCATTAAAGGTGTTGGCTGTATTAAAAAAAGCCTGAATAACAACGCGGCCACATCAAACGTGGCCGCAGGTTTAGCTGCTTGAATTGGCGTTATTGCGCATTCTGGGTGTAATACTGCTGTGGAAACAACGACTGTAAATGCTGGATATGCTGATCGCCGGCGTTAGCAGATACGTGCAATTGCACTTTATTGCTCACCTGTTCTGCGCGGATGATGCAGGTCAGCTTGGCTGATTTCGCCAGATTGCGGCATTCTCGAGCAAATTTCTCTGGGATTTTGCCATAATGAGACACCAGTCGTCCTTGTTTGAATTTCATTTCGAACAGGGTGCGAGAACCCCGGCGTCCAGCAAATACCAGCTTGTAGATAATGAACAGGGCGATGGCGATAAATAGAATCTTCAGCGCATAAGCCATGACTGGACTCCTTGCATGCAGTTAGTCGGAATACCCGAAGAATATAGCGACAGAAAACCCCAGTTACTGCTGCTCACGTCACATCCGCATAACATGTTCCTTGCCACGGTTACCTTGGGCTGGCGCCACACTTTATGTTAACGTGCCACTATCTCAGGTAAGACGATGCAAAGCTGTTGGTGTCTATCTAGGGCAGGTTAAGCGGCGTATCGTCAATGGGCGAGGAGTTAATATGAAACTGCAATATCCACAACTGCTGAAGCAGCAGTCCTACGTTGATGGACACTGGTGCGACGCCGACAACGGCAAACAACAAGCCGTTGTTAATCCCGCTAATGGGGAACTGTTAGCTCATGTCCCCATGTTAGGTGCCGCAGAGACTCAACGTGCTATTGATGCGGCTCAAGCTGCCTTAGCCAAGTGGCAGGCGCTGACAGCTAAAGCGCGTGCCACTATTTTACACCGCTGGTTTGCATTGATTACTCAGCATACTGAGGATCTGGCATTACTGATGACCAGTGAGCAAGGGAAGCCCTTGGCTGAGGCTCGTGGAGAAGTGGCTTACGCCGCTTCGTTTATTGAGTGGTTTGCAGAGGAGGCCAAGCGGGTTTACGGCGACACCATTCCTGGTCATCAAACGGATAAACGGCTGTTAGTCTTAAAGCAGCCAGTAGGAGTCACCGCGGCAATTACACCGTGGAATTTCCCGGCGGCAATGATTACTCGTAAAGTGGCTCCGGCTTTGGCTGCTGGTTGCTGCATGATCTTAAAACCCGCGCTACAAACACCATTAACGGCGTTGGCTCTGGCACAACTGGCAGAAGAAGCGGGTGTGCCCGCAGGCGTCTTCAGTGTGGTCACTGGAGATGCGCAGAGTATTGGCAAGGTGTTATGTGACAGTCCCGTCGTCCGCAAGCTGTCATTTACCGGTTCTACTGCTGTGGGTAAGCAACTGATGGCACAGTGTGCACCTACCTTGAAAAAACTTTCGCTGGAACTCGGGGGAAATGCTCCCTTCATTGTGTTTGATGATGCGGATCTGGATGCTGCGGTAGAGGGCGCGGTGATTGCCAAATATCGCAATGCTGGTCAAACCTGCGTATGTGCCAACCGCATTTATGTTCACGAGAAAGTTTATGAGGCGTTTGCTGAAAAACTTGCTGCTAAAGTGATGGCTCTGAAGGTTGGTGCAGGCGTTGATGACGGAGTGGTCATTGGCCCACTGATTGACGCCAAAGCCTTAGAAAAAGTACAGACACACCTGCATGATGCGCTGGATAAAGGTGCCAAACTGTTATGTGGCGGGCAGCCGTTAGTCGGAAACTTCATGACACCGGCGGTACTGACAGACGTTACCAGCCAGATGAAAGTTGCTCATGAGGAAACCTTCGGCCCAATAGCACCACTATTTCGTTTTCATGATGAAGCTGAAGTTGTCGCTATGGCCAATGATACCGAATTTGGATTGGCGGCTTATTTTTACGCTAACAACCTGTCACGAGTTTGGCGGGTGGCTGAGGCGCTGGAATACGGGATGGTAGGTATTAACACTGGACTGATTTCCAACGAGGTGGCACCGTTTGGCGGTATCAAAGCCTCTGGGTTGGGGCGGGAAGGCTCTAAATATGGCATTGATGAATACCTAGAGATGAAATACCTGTGTATGTCGGTGTAAGGCCTAGGTGACTATAAAAAAGGGAGCATTGCTCCCTTTTTTTGCATAAGACTCAATATTAACGGCGGTTGTCTGTCGTCAGCGCCGATACCGTATCCGCGACATTGCGAGAACCTTGTAAAATCCCTTGCATGACATCTTCTACTAAGACTAATTGTTCCTTTCCTTGCTGAGTTGCGGTGGCAACCGAAGAGATACCTTTAGTGGCTTCATCGGTATAGAGGCCATTTTGTTTTACTACTTCAGAGATCTCTTTAGTGGACGTGCTGGTGCGTGCTGCCAATTGCCTCACTTCATCTGCCACCACGGCAAAGCCTCGCCCTTGTTCACCGGCGCGAGCCGCTTCAATGGCGGCGTTGAGTGCCAGCAAGTTAGTCTGATCGGCGATACCACTGATGGTGGACACTATGGCTTCAATATTGCGGGACTGCTCGTTCAGCTTTTCAATCGCTTTAGTGGCTTTCTGTACCTGTTCAAAATTGGCATTGGAGGTGCGAGTGACTGTCTCTAGCAGACCTGACGCCTGTTGCACTTTATCTGTGGTGCTGATGGCGGAATCCAGGGCAATACTAGCAGCCTCGCGGATAGCTTCGGATTTCTTAACGCGTTCGGTAATATTGCTGGCAAATTTAATCACTTTGTAGATCTTCCCTGACGCATCCCGCACCGGGTTGTATGACGCCTCCAACCAGACCACATTCCCGTATTTATCCAGGCGTTTAAATAATCCAGACTTATACTGGCCTTTAGCTAGATCTTGCCAGAAGCTCGGATTTTCACGATAAAACTCGTCTTCACAGAATATCCGATGATGCTTGCCTTCAATTTCCTTGGCATTGTAATTCATCGCTTCAAGGAAATTTTTGTTGGCATGCAGAATTTGTCCCTGAGGGTCAAATTCAATAATTGCTTGGGATTTTTCCAGCGCATCTGACACTGCCCGCTGGCTGAGATTATGGTCATGATCAGCGGTAACATCTTCGGCAACTTTCATCACCGTAGTCAGTTGGTCATTTTCAAAAATAGGGAAATAGGTGCATTGCAACCATAGCTGTTTTCCGGCAGCACTGCGGCGAGGTACTACGCCTCGGAATACTTTTCCCTGACGCAATCGTTCCCAAAACGCGCCATAGTCACGGGAGGTTACATAGTCAGGAAAACATAAGTCTTTATGTTTCATATGTAGCAGCTTGTCGATGTCATAACCGCTGACATCGGCAAACAATGCGTTTGCTTCGATAATCGTGCCATCCGGGGCAAAACTGATACAGGCCATATGCTTTTTTATGGAATTAAGCACAGCGAGCAGTTTTTGATGTTCATGCTGGAGTTTTACTAGTGTGTTGTCTGGTGATTTCTTAAATGGATTAAAGGACATCGGCAACATTCCGGGTGGTGGATGATAAGGGGCTAGGCCTGCCCTAATTTACCGTTGCCAGCGAGATAACAGTATGGCAGTTACCTGACTGTCTGCAACGGTATACGGCATTAAGGCTGTCGCAGGCGTCCGTGCAGCTATTGTGTCATTTTTGGTGATACAAAAATCACGACCAGATCATTGTAGCAGCATTTTTCAAAAGCAATAAAAAAGCCACCATGAGGTGGCTTAATTTTTTACACTTTTTCAGGAACCCGCTGCAACACTGCTAGCAATAGCTGCCAATACTGGCCTACGGTCGTGATATTAACCATTTCATCGGGGCTATGAGGGAAGCGAATAGTGGGGCCGATGGATACCATATCCATGTCTGGATAAGGTTTTTTAAACAGTCCACACTCTAGACCGGCATGGATCACCATAATCACCGGTTCTTTATGGTAGATATGCTGATAGGTATCACGCACAATTGCCATGATCGGTGAACTATTGTCGGGTTTCCAGCCAGGATAAGCACCACTAAATTTGACTTCTGCCCCTGCCAGTGATGCCAGCGCTGATAACTGCCCACACACATAGTCGCGGCCAGAATCAATCAGTGAGCGTACTAAGCACAGCACGGTAACCTTTTGATCTTTTATGGAAACTACACCAAGATTCAATGAGGTTTCAGTAACGCCTTCCACTTCATCACTCATGCGGATGACGCCATTGGGACAGGCATTCAGCAGCGCCAACAACTGCTGTTGACTCGCCATTGTCATCACTTCAGCCGTGGCAGGTATTTCGGTGAGGGTGAGTTTGACACCCGCATCGGCAATGGCAAATTCACTGCGCAGTAGGGCTTGATAGTCGCTAACCGCCTGCTGCAATGCCGCCACTTGAGAAGCGGCAATGCTAATACCCGCATCGGCTTCCCGAGGAATGGCGTTGCGCAGCGTACCCCCCTGAAAATCAATTAATTGCAGACCAAGCTTGGTAGATTGTTCAAACAGGAAGCGTGCCAGTAATTTATTGGCATTACCTCGTCCGAGATGGATATTAACCCCAGAATGGCCGCCTTTGAGACCGGAGATCATCAAGCGAAAACTCTGGCTGTCTTTACTGGCAGGTTGATGGGATAATGGCAGCGTTAACGCTGCATCCACACCGCCAGCGCAGCCCATGTAGATTTCGCCTTCTTGCTCTGAATCGGTGTTAATCAGGATTTCGCCACGCAATACGCCGGGCTGTAAGCCAAAGGCGCCGGTCATACCTGATTCTTCATCCACCGTCAGCAACACTTCCAATGGCCCATGCGCAATATCATCACTTTGCAAGATTGCTAGCGCTGAGCACATACCAATACCGTTGTCGGCACCGAGCGTGGTACCACGTGCTTTGACCCATTCACCATCGACCCAAGGTTCGATGGGATCTTTGGTAAAATCATGGGTTTTATCGGCGTTCTTCTGCGGCACCATGTCCATATGCGCCTGAATCACCACGGGTTTACGATTTTCCATACCTGGAGTGGCTGGTTTGCGGATAATCAGATTACCTACAGCTTCTTCAATCACCTCTAGCTGTTTGTCTCTGGCCCAGTTTTGGATGAACTGGCTGAGTGCGGCTTCATGCCCTGACGGGCGTGGGAAGCTACAAATCTTTTCAAACCATTGCCACAGAGGCTGGGGGGCTAACTGGCTGAGATCGGACACGTGAGACTCCTGAACTTAATATGTTTCTGAACAACGACGCTGGGATTGCCAGCGTAATGAATGCCAACAAGTTTACCATAATGTGTTGTTAAGTGCCTGTATCTGACGCTTCCATATTGCATGGTAATTGTCATCAGCAAGGGCTGTAATGCTCAGAAAAAGCATGCTAAGGAGCACTGATGTTAACATTTTATTGAAGCGACCGATGCAGCGGCAATCTACCAGTGATGACTGGGATATGGTGATTGTACTGTTTGTTAATGTTGTTAACTTGTTATTTGGTGGTGAGTGTTAAAAATACAATAAATTCATAAAGTTAAACATAATATATTAATCCTTGATGATTTTTTATCTCGATAGAACTATGTATTTTTGAAATTAAAATACAAAAAACTTTCAAAACAAAATTATTTAGCCATAAAACTTGTAGTTAAATTTCATAAATGTATTATTTTTAGCTGCTAGCGATGATGTTGTGACTGATGAGTCGAGTGGCTATTGCTGCGGTGTTGTTCTGGAAGCGTCCCCAATCTTTTCTGGATTCAGCATAAGACTCTGCAGTGTTAACGGTTTTCTGTTAAACCACTGCGGCTGATCGTATGACTGGGATCAGGAGGGCTCCATCTTTCTGCATCAATCCCCCTCGCTACTTTGACCACATGCGTGGTTGCTTGTTGATGCAGATTTCATAGCCGGGTATATCCTTTGGCTAATCAGTCTGTTTGTGCAAAAGTTCCCAGGTCTATGGGCGTTTAACGTATTTCTGCCTGCTCTTCTGAGCAGGTTTTTTTTGCCTAAAATCTCGGCTGGAGGTTTTGTGATCAGCTAGGCAATTGCATAACTCCCGTCTGTCCTTGGCATATTTTGTCTGGTGTGGTTCAGGCAAAGTTTTTATAATCTGCCGCTGCCAATGCAGTTTTGTTAAATAACTGTTATTAAATCTTGCCCTACACTACATAATAATCAAGGAACCCAGTTCCATGCTGGAAAAACTATTTAAACTCAAAGAACATCAGACATCGCTTAAGCAGGAAGTGTTAGCAGGTATCACTACCTTTCTGACTATGGCCTATATTATTTTCGTTAATCCCAGCATGCTGGCGAACGCAGGCATGGATCAGGGCGCTGTCTTTGTGGCGACCTGTTTGGCGGCGGCTGTCGGTTGTTTGGTGATGGGACTATTAGCGAACTACCCCATTGCCTTAGCACCGGGAATGGGGCTGAATGCCTTTTTTACCTATACAGTAGTCGGTGATATGGGCTATAGCTGGGAGACCGCCCTAGGTGCGGTATTTCTCTCCGGTTGTTGCTTCCTGATTTTGTCGTTAGTACGCATTCGTGAATGGGTGGTGAATTCGATTCCCATGTCATTGCGCATGGGGATTGCTGCCGGCATCGGGCTGTTTCTGGCGTTGATTGGTCTGCGCGGGGCTGGGATTGTGGTGGATAATCCCGCCACGTTAGTTGGACTGGGAGACTTGACCTCTTTCCATGCAGTGATGGCGATTTTGGGTTTTCTGCTGATCATCGCCTTTGTGCATCGTGGCTATAAAGCCGCGGTAATCATGAGTATCTTGGCCGTGACTATTCTTGGGCTGCTGTTTGGTGATGTGAAGTATTCCGGGATTGTTTCTATGCCGCCATCGATTGCGCCTACCTTTATGAAGATGGATCTGGCGGGTGTGCTGGACGTCAGCATGATCTCTATTGTGTTTGCTTTCCTGTTTGTCGACTTATTCGATACCTCCGGTACCTTAGTGGCCGTGGCGCATCGCGGTGGCTTCCTAGACCAAAATGGCCGGTTACCAAGGCTTAATCGGGCATTGACCGCTGATAGTCTGGCAACCATTGCTGGTGCGGCATTGGGGACATCAACCACCACCAGTTATATTGAAAGTACCGCGGGTGTGTGTGCGGGGGGGCGTACCGGACTGACGGCGGTCGTGGTGGGATTGCTGTTTATTGCAGCCTTGTTTATTTCACCGCTGGCAGGCATGGTTCCAGCATATGCCACTGCGGGCACGCTGTTTTATGTGGCGATCCTGATGACCTCCAGCTTGCTGCATGTGGAGTGGGAAGATTTAACAGAAGCTGCACCTGTGGTAGTCGCTGCGCTAATCATGCCGTTCACCTATTCCATTGCCAATGGCATTGCCTGTGGTTTCATTACTTATGCGGCGATCAAAGTGCTCTGCGGTCGTTTCAAGGATCTCAATGTCGGCGTGGTCGTGCTGGCGTTGTTATTTATCGCTAAATTTATCTGGGCCTGAACTGTATAATCGGGAAAGCCGCCGCTCTAGCGGTTTTTTTATGGGGATTTCAGCGATTTCCTGCCCTCAGCTGCTAGGAATCTTGGCGGGGATTGGGTATAAGATGAATCCCCGAAACATTTTTTTACAGTAGACGATGGACCTTTCAAACTCCCGTTACAAACGGGTAGTGATAAAACTGGGCACCAGCGTGCTAACTTCTGGCAGTAAAAAGCTCGATAAAGCACACATGGTGGAGTTAGCCAGACAGATGGCAACTTTGATGCGTAGCGGTGTTGAAGTTGTGTTATGTACTTCCGGGGCCATTGCCGCCGGACGCGAACATCTGCTTTATCCTGAACTGCCCGATACTATTGCCAATAAACAGTTATTGGCGGCAGTTGGTCAAAGCCAACTGATCCTGGCGTGGGCACAATTATTCAGTATTTACGGGCTGCATGTGGGGCAACTGCTGTTGACCCGTGCTGACCTGCATGATCGCGAACGCTATCTGAATGCTCGGGATGCGCTAACGGCATTGCTGGCACAGAATATTATCCCCATCATTAATGAAAACGATGCGGTTGCCACTAATGAGATCAAAGTGGGGGACAATGACAATCTGTCGGCACGGGTGGCTTTGCTGTGTGATGCAGATCTGTTGCTGCTGCTGACTGATCAGAAAGGCTTGTTTGATGCCGATCCGCGTACTCACCCCGAGGCGCACTTGATTAGCGAAGTGGCAAATATTGATGATAATCTGCGGGAAATTGCCGGTGATTCTGTGTCTGGTCTGGGAACCGGCGGCATGGCAACCAAGCTACAGGCGGCGGATATCGCTAGGCGCGCTGGCATAGAAGTGGTGATTGCTTCCGGTCATCATCCTGACGTTATTATCAAAGTAAGCAGTCATCAAGCGGTTGGGACTCATTTCAGCCCCACCGAAAATCCGCTCGAAAGCCGCAAGCAGTGGATCCTTGCCGGGCCTAAGGCTAAGGGACGGTTGCTGCTGGATGCTGGTGCAGTGAAGGCGGTATCAGAGAAGGGCCGGAGTCTGCTGTCCAAAGGTATTATTGCCGTCGAAGGCAATTTTGAGCGCGGCGCAACGGTGGAGTTACTGGATCAGGATGGGCATAAAATTGCCCGTGGTATCTGCCGTTACAGCGCCGTTGCCCTGCGTATCATTGCTGGTAAACATTCCGACGATATTGAGCCGCTGCTGGGCTATGATCATGGTGATGCAATCGTACACCGTAACGATATGGTGGTTTTATGAGCGAAACATACCTGCAACAGCTAGGGCAACGGGCGAAAGAGGCAAGTTTTGCCTTGGCAAATCTCACCGCTGCTGATAAACGAGAATTACTTCAAGCGATTGCTGATTCGCTGCAATCGGCGAGCAATGACATTCTGGCGGCGAATGCCAAAGATGTTACGGCGGCCAAAGCGGCAGGATTAGATGCGGCAATGATTGACAGACTACTGCTGGACAATAAACGTCTCGCGGCTGTGATTGCCGATATTAGCAATGTTATCGCGTTAGCCGATCCGATTGGTCGAGAGTTCGATTCGCGTTTGCTCGATAACGGTATCCGCTTGTGTCGCCGCACTGTACCTCTAGGCGTTATTGGGGTGATTTACGAAGCTCGGCCTAATGTCACAGTGGATATTGCCGTGCTGGCGCTGAAAACCGGTAACGCGGTGATCCTGCGTGGTGGCAAAGAGACAGTTAATTCTAATCTGGCGCTGGCGCAAGCTATCCGTGCGGGAATTGCGAAGTTCGGTTTGCCTGCCGATGCGGTGCAGCTTATCGATGATCCAGATAGAGCGCTGGTCACTGGATTGCTAAAACTGGATCAATACGTCGACATGATAGTGCCTCGAGGGGGCAGTAAGTTGCAGCGCTTATGTGCCGAGCAGGCAACTATTCCGGTGATCCTCGGTGGTATTGGTATTTGTCATTTATATCTGGATAAGGCGGCCGATCTATCGCGTTCAACGTCAGTGATAGTCAATGCCAAAGTACAGCGGCCAACCGTGTGTAATGCGCTGGACACCTTATTGGTGCATGAGGCGATTGCCGAACATTATCTGCCGCAACTAGCAGCTACTTTGTCAGCAGAAGGAGTGAGTCTCGTCGGTTGTGAGACCACCCGGCAGCTGTTGCCTGCTTATGACGTGCGCTCGGCCAGTGATGCAACCTATCGCACTGAGTGGCTGTCACTGACACTTGGCATAAAAGTGGTAGCGGATCTGGATGAAGCGATTGCCCATATTCGGCAATATTCCAGTGGTCACTCAGAAGCCATTCTCACCAATGACATTACCACTGCGACCCGCTTTATGAATGAAGTGAACTCGGCGGCGGTGTATCTTAATGCCAGCACTCGCTTTACCGATGGCGGTCAGTTTGGTTTGGGGGCCGAGGTTGCGGTAAGCACCCAGAAGTTGCATGCGCGTGGTCCCATGGGGCTAGAAGCTTTAACCACCTATAAATGGTTGGCGGTCGGGGATTACACATCTCGCAGTTAATGCGGTAACTGTTATTACACCCTGACAAAGGCCCGCAAAAGGGCCTTTGTCATTTATGAATGCAACGGGTTATTCGCTTTTTATGTCGGCAAAACTGCCGCGACATAACGCCGCTAGCGCTTCTGGTGCCAGACAGATTTCCAGACCACGACGGCCAGCGCTGACATAGATTTCAGTAAAATTCTTGGCACTGCTATCGATAAGGGTTGGCAGCTGTTTTTTCTGCGCCAGTGGACTGATGCCGCCGACCAGATAACCTGATGATTTTTGCGCCAGTTGTGGATCCGCCATTACCAGTTTTTTCTGTTTCAGCGCCTTAGCGGCGGCTTTCAGACTCAAATGATGATTTACCGGCACCAGCGCCACAGCCATTGGCGCACTCTTTTCATCGCTGCTGACCAGCAGGGTTTTAAACACCTGATCCGGGTTCAATCCCAACGCATTGGCGGCTTCTTCCCCATAAGATGCAGCATTCTTATCGTGATGATATTCGTGGACGCTGAAGTTAATCTTGGCTTTATTGGCAAGATCGATTGCAGGTGTCACACTGACCTCCTAAACCAATTAAAAACAGATGTTGCCTGTCACAGTGTCCGCCGGAACCGTGGTCGGCGGTGGTTGCCCAAATGTGGCAGTAGTTGTTGCAGCAATAACGCTAGGATGATCAGACCGAGCCCGGCAAGGGTTGATGGCAGGATGGTCTCACCCAAGATCACAGCAATAAAACACATCGACAATACCGGTGACAAAAACACTAAATTACTGATGCTGGCGGTACGCGTCGCCGTTTTAAGCGCCATTAACCACAGCACAAAGGTTATGCCCATTTCAAACAACCCCACATAGGTGCCTGCCAACACGGCTTTAACGCTGAGTTGCGGTAATGACTGGGTGAATACCAACATCAACGTGATACAAGGCAATGCTACCAGAA
The DNA here is from genome assembly GCF_017368415.1 of Shewanella sp. 4t3-1-2LB. Classification (NCBI taxonomy): domain Bacteria; kingdom Pseudomonadati; phylum Pseudomonadota; class Gammaproteobacteria; order Alteromonadales; family Shewanellaceae; genus Shewanella; species Shewanella sp. 4t3-1-2LB. The sequence continues at coordinate 105,491 of NZ_JAFNJD010000003.1, read as the reverse complement.
AACTCAACAGCAGGCTGACCACTGGGTCACCTTTATCCTTGGTATTGACTATCCAGTACAGACACCACAGCAGTGTGCCGGTAAAACACAGCCCAATCCCCAACGGATTTTCAAAATGCATGGCGGTGATATTGCCCTCGGTCGCGATGAACAGTACCCCCGTATAGGCAACGACAGCCGCAACAATGTCGGAAGCGCGCAGTTTCTGACTCAACATAGGCACCGATAACAACGGCAGCAAAATCCCCCAAGTGTAGTTCAGCGACAACGCCTGTTGTGCTGGCAATATATCGTAGGCTTTAAACAATACCTGATAGTAAAGAAACGGGCTTAACAGGCCTGTCTGCAGATACAGCAGTGGTCTGGCACGAAACTGTTGCCACAATAATGGCAGCTTACGCTGTCGTCCAAGAATTAATAATAAGCAGAGTGAAGACACAATCGTCGCAACAAATACCAACTGTAGCGGCGTAAAAAAAGTCAGGGCAATTTTAAACGCAGTTGCGACTGTGGACCACAGCAGAACTGCACCCAGACCGTAGGCAAACGCCAGTGAGGATGTTTTCAATTATGTCTACTCAACTCAGTAAAACAGGGATAAAAGCCGGACCACGGCTGTGGTTCAGCGGTAAGCAGCGCGTATTTTAGCGGCACTTTATGAAAAAGGTTGCGTTTAAGATCAATTTTTTTAACTGAACCCTTGTAAAGCAGAATTGCGCCCCTATATAGGGGTTAAGGCGCGATTTGGGTAGTTTGGCAAAGGCCTTGAAATCAACAACTTTGCCCCCAGATCCATAGCAGATGATTATTTTAGTTCGAAAGAAAAGATTTTTCGGAGGACCTCATGGGTAAAATTATTGGTATCGACTTAGGCACAACTAACTCTTGTGTTGCCGTACTTGAAGGTGGCAAGCCTCGGGTTTTGGAAAATGCTGAAGGCGATCGCACCACTCCTTCAATCATTGCTTATACCGAAGATGAGACCCTGGTAGGTCAGCCGGCCAAACGTCAGGCAGTGACCAACCCAGCGAATACCTTCTTCGCGATTAAGCGTTTGATTGGACGTCGTTTCACTGATGACGAAGTACAGCGTGATGTCAGCATCATGCCGTTCAAGATCATCAAAGCCGACAACGGCGATGCATGGGTAGAAAGCCGTGGCAAGAAAATGGCACCACCACAGGTGTCAGCCGAAGTGCTGAAGAAAATGAAGAAAACAGCAGAAGATTTCCTCGGTGAACCAGTGACCGAAGCGGTCATTACCGTGCCTGCTTACTTCAACGATTCTCAGCGTCAGGCGACTAAAGACGCTGGCCGTATCGCCGGTCTGGAAGTTAAACGTATTATCAACGAACCCACAGCCGCCGCATTGGCCTATGGTATCGACAAAAAACAGGGCGATAACGTGATTGCCGTGTTCGACCTCGGTGGTGGTACTTTCGATATCTCTGTTATCGAAATTGACAGCAATGACGGCGATCAGACGTTTGAAGTGCTGGCAACCAACGGCGATACCCACTTGGGTGGTGAAGATTTCGATAACCGCTTGATTAACTATCTGGCTGACGAATTCAAGAAAGAGCAGGGCATTGACCTGCGCAATGACCCGCTGGCGATGCAGCGTCTGAAAGAAGCTGCTGAAAAAGCGAAAATTGAGTTGTCTAGCACCACTCAAACTGAAGTCAATCTGCCCTATATCACTGCAGATGCTACCGGTCCTAAGCACTTGGTGGTAAAAATCACCCGCGCTAAACTGGAATCGCTAGTAGATGACCTGATCACCCGTTCACTGGAACCTGTGAAAGTGGCATTGTCTGATGCTGGCTTGTCAGTGTCTGATATCAACGAAGTGATCTTAGTGGGCGGTCAGACACGTATGCCTAAAGTGCAGAAAGCCGTGGCTGACTTCTTTGGTAAAGAACCACGTAAAGATGTGAACCCTGACGAAGCGGTAGCGGTTGGTGCGGCAATTCAGGGTGGGGTGTTAGCCGGTGACGTGAAAGACGTACTGCTGCTGGACGTAACACCGCTGTCTTTGGGTATCGAAACCATGGGTCAGGTAATGACCAAGCTGATTGAGAAAAACACCACTATTCCTACCAAGGCGCAGCAGGTGTTCTCAACTGCCGAAGATAACCAAAACGCTGTGACTATCCATGTGTTGCAGGGTGAACGTAAACAGGCCAGTGCCAACAAGTCTCTGGGTCAGTTCAACCTGGAAGGTATTGAACCGTCACCACGTGGCATGCCACAGATTGAAGTGACTTTTGATATCGACGCCGATGGTATTCTGAATGTGTCTGCTACCGATAAGAAAACCGGTAAGAAACAGGCCATCACCATTAAAGCTTCTTCTGGTCTGTCTGACGACGAAGTGGAAAAAATGGTACGTGATGCTGAAGCTCACGCAGAAGATGACAAGAAGTTTGAAGAACTGGTCAGTGCCCGTAACCAGGCCGATGGTCTGGTGCATGCTACCAAGAAACAGGTAACTGAAGCGGGTGAAGCCCTGAGCAGTGACGATAAAGCAAAAATCGATGCTGCCATCAGCAAGGTAGAAACTGCAGTAAAAGGCAGTGATAAAGAAGCGATTGAAAAGGCGACTCAGGAACTGATTGAAGCGTCTGCCAAACTGGTAGAAGTGGCTCAGGCCCAAGCGCAACATGCTCAGGGTGGTGCTGAGTCAGCCCATCAGGGTAACAACAGCAACGCTACTGCCGATGATGTCGTCGATGCTGAATTTGAAGAGGTTAAAGACGACAAGAAATAATCAGGCCATCTTCCCTGATTAATTAGGCGGGCGTTATGGGGTGACCCTAACGCCCGCTCGTTCTGCTCCAGCCAAGAACGCGTGAGAGATTATGTCAAAGCGAGATTATTACGAAGTATTGGACGTCGCCCGGGATGCCAGCGAACGGGACATCAAAAAGGCCTATAAACGCCTAGCGATGAAATATCATCCGGACCGCAATCCCGGCGATAAAGAAGCCGAAGCCAAATTCAAAGAAGTCAAAGAAGCCTATGAAATTCTGACCGATGCCGACAAACGTGCCGCTTATGACCAGTTCGGTCATGCTGGGGTTGATCCCAGCCGTGGTGCAGGTGGTTTTGGTGGGGGTAATGGTGCAGATTTCAGCGATATTTTCGGTGATGTCTTCGGGGATATCTTCGGCGGTGGTCGTCGTGGTGGACATAGACAACCCGCCCGTGGTTCCGACCTGCGCTATAACCTCGAATTGTCACTGGAAGAAGCGGTTCGCGGTGTAAACCGAGAGTTAAGGATCCCGACCCTAGCGACTTGTGATCTTTGTGGTGGCTCAGGTGCCAAAAAAGGTACTTCAGCGACCACCTGTGGTACTTGTCATGGCAGTGGTCAGGTGCAGATGCGTCAGGGTTTCTTTGCCGTACAGCAAACCTGCCCGACATGTCATGGGCGCGGTAAGATTATCAAGGAGCCTTGCAGCAAATGTCATGGCGACGGCCGCATGGAGAAAAGCAAAACCCTGTCGGTCAAAATCCCGGCCGGGGTGGATACCGGCGACCGCATCCGTCTAGCGGGCGAGGGCGAAGCCGGCGAATTCGGCGCGCCAGCGGGCGACCTGTATGTACAGGTAACGGTGCGCGAGCATCCGATTTTTGTGCGTGATGGCAATAATCTGTACTGTGAAGTGCCGATTTCCTTTGCCAAAGCAGCACTGGGCGGTGAAGTCGAAGTGCCAACGCTTGAAGGAAAGGTCAGCCTGAAGATCCCGCCAGAAACGCAGACCGGGCGCATGTTCCGTTTACGTGGTAAAGGCGTGAAGTCCGTGCGTAGCCATGCTGTGGGTGACTTGTTATGTAAGGTAGTGATGGAAACCCCAGTAAATCTGTCCGAACGCCAGAAGGAACTGCTGCGTGAGTTTGAAGACACCCTCAGTGGTGGCGGCAAGCACAGTCCCAAGGCCGAAGGCTGGTTTGATGGCGTGAAGAAATTCTTCCAAGACCTTAATAGCTGATACTTAAAGAAAAGCCAGTGCATTGCACTGGCTTTTGTCTATTGATAACCGCTTAAATCCAGCCTTTTTTGCCAAACTCCAGCATCACCTTGGCAACATAAGTCATCTCTTCCGGTGTCCCTAACGACACCCGGCAATAGTCATCTGCTGGTGGAAATGCTCGGCCTACTAGGATCCCGGCCTGTTTCATATGTTCCTGATATTCTTTCAGAGGAACGTTGAGCTTGTGGAAAATGAAATTAGTGTTGGAAGGCACATAGGAAATGTTCAGTGCATTCAATGCCTGAAGCAGAATTTTGCGCGAGGTATCGTTACTAGCTCGGCTGTATTTGATGAAGGCTTCATCTTTCAATGACACCATGGCAGCCTTAATCCCACAGTAATTTAGCAGGTTATCACCGATTTTCGGTTGCAGCTTGGCAATCAATGCCGGGGTGGCCACCGCATAGCCTACACGCATCCCGGCCATGGCGAATAACTTAGAAAAAGTTTTCAGCAGAATCACATTGTCAGCACCCGCTTTGAGCAACGGGGCAACCGAGCGAAAGTTCGGATCATCAGCAAATTCGGCATAAGCCTCATCCATCATGAAAAGCGTATTTGCGGGTTTACTGTTGATCCACGCTTCCACTTCTGCCGCTTTACAGATGGCTCCTGTCGGGTTATTCGGATTGACCAGATATACCACTGACGGCCCTTTATAGTCAGCCACAGCTTTTTTCATGGCGGCTAAATCGATATCCCATGTTTTGGTCATTGGCACCCGAGTAATTTTCATGCCATTGCTGCGGGCATAATCTTCAGCGGCGCTGAAGGTCAGTTCTGGTGCAACTAACTGTACATTGGCTGCGGCCAGTGCTTCTATTACCACGCGGATGCCCTCGGTCGCCCCCAATGTGAGGATTACCGCAGTCTCTGGCATGCTATATTGATCTGCCAATTGCTTACGCAGCTCAAACATTTCTTTCATCGGGTAACGATTGGATATGGCTATGGTTTCTTTGGCAACAGCCTGAGCCTTAGGCGACATCCCCAGCGGATTTTCATTGAAATTGATGCGGATGGGATTATCAGCACTGGGTGGCGTGAATGTTGGGCTAAGTTGCGTTTTTGCCAGTAGCGGTTGGCTCAGACCACTGACGGCTGCGCCACCCATTAACATACCGGAAAACTTTAGAAATTGCCGTCGCTGCGTGTTAGTTTTGTCGCTGTCTGCCATTGAATTCTCTCCTTGTGGTAGTTGTTATCAGTTGGCATCAGCATTAACCATGCCAGAGATTAACTGATTGAATGTTATAATAATGTATTTTTATGTTGCATTGTGATGCATCACAGTGGGCCAAATCCTGCACCATAATGCAATAGTTTTCCTTCGCGAGTATGTAAAAGGTTCAATGATTAGCGGCATTTAATAAAAAAGCGAAGCCAAATGGCTTCGCTTTTTGACGATCCCTTACTCAACTGGTCAAATGTTTTTAGAACGAGTAACTGACACCCAGCATCAGATTGCGTCCCATCAATGGTGCGTAATCTTTCAACAGTGAGGTATGCGGCCGCGCTTCCTGATCGGTAAGGTTGGTTCCTTTCAGGTATAACAACATGTCGCCATTATCACTGAACAAACGATAGGTCACAGAAGCGTTGACGAGGGTGTAGCCTGCAGTTTCTGTTTCATTGTCTGCAACATCATTCTGACGGGAATAAGCAATCATGCCGACATCCGCATGCCACTGATCCAGATCGAAATTCAAGGTTGAGCCAAATCGTAATGGCGAGATCCTTGGCAGATTGCCACCGTCTACCAATTTACCGCGAGTGTAATCGCTAAACAGATCTAGTGACCATAGGTCGTTGAATGGGATCTTAGCTTGTGCTTCCAGTGAGTAAAGTTCGGCATCACCTTGAGCATACTGATAAACCGGTAGATCGCCTTCTTCATCGCTATTCACCAGATCTGATGCAATGAGGCCGGTATTGGCTTCATAGAAGAAGTTATTTACTCGGTTATAGGCCATGCTTAAAGAGCCAGTCCAACTGCCATCGAGTTTGCGCAGCGTCAGGTCGAGGTTATTGGCAATCTCCTTATCTGCGTTACCGGCATTAACCACAATCTGGCCGTTTTCTACCCGGAATTCCGAACCCAATTCAAAGCTCTGGGTCGCATCGTGGGGACCATAGCTATAAAGCTCTTCGGCCGTTGCTGAACGTTCCGCCCGAGTCAGTGCCACACTCAAGTTATAAGACGGGTCGAAGTCCCATACTACGCCTGCTGATAAAGTACCATTCACATCGCTCAATTTCTGCGGTTGATACGCCTCTTCCCCAGCCAGCGTATCCAGTGTCATGGCTTCAGGTTTGAGGCGATAACTCTCAATGCGTCCACCCAGTTCAAAGCGGAAATCATTCACTTTGCGTTCCTGCATGATAAAAGCGGCGACCGTATCGGTATTGCTATTGGGGGTTAGCTGTTCAGCTCCTTGCACCGAAAAGTCACGGTGGATAAAGTGCAGGCCCATGGCACCCTGCCATTCGCCCCAAGGCGTGTTATTGAGCGTCAGCCTGGCTTCTGTCTGTTTGTTATAGAAGAAGGTATCAGCATCGCCATCTTCCTCTTCGGCATGTTGATAGTCGGTGTATCCGGCATCCAGACGCACTTTAGAGAAACCCGCAAATGGGTTTAATAAACCGCCATGCAACTGCCAGGCTGTTTTCTTGAGATCGATAGTGATATCGGGCGCACCTTCTTCTCCACGGCCTGGAATGCCATAGTTAGACTCAGTACGAACACCGGAAACACCGATAAAGCCGTTATCACCGGTATAACCCACACCACCGGCATATTCATCCAGCTTTAGTTGGCTGTTATCGACCGTGCCATGGGTCGCCGCATCTTCGGCAATGGCGTTGCCTGGAATGTCATAAGAATCGGTGCGGCGTCGAGTACCGTCAAGATGCCAGTTAAACTGACCATTACCGCCGTTTAGGTCAGCATTCAGGGTCTTGCCATCGTTAGCAGTATCGTAACGAGCGCCTACTTCGCCGTTAAAACTATCTACCGGCTGTTCGTGCAGGCGCTTATCTACCACGTTGACTACCCCACCGATGGCACCATTGCCATAAAGCAACGTGCCTGGGCCACGCAGAATTTCAATCTGCTGTGCTGACGCGGCTTCGGCAGTTACCGCGTGGTCAGCCGAGACGGTAGACGCGTCACCGACAGACAAACCATTTTCGAGGATTTTTACTCGGGGACCATCCATGCCGCGGATGATTGGACGACTGGCTCCCGCACCAAAGTGAGAGGCCTGAACGCCAGGCAATTTATCCAGCGTATCGCCTAATGTTGGTTCGGTATTGAGTTTTAGTTGGTCATCGCTAAGCACGGTAACTGGCGTTGTACTTTCCAGTGCGGAGCGCCCTAAAGGTGAGGCGGTAACCACAATGTTTTCTATCTGGCTCGCGCTTAAGGTGAAATTCTGAGTGATAGTGCCGCTACTGACTTTGAGGTCTTGCTCACTGTGTTTGAATTTGTCACTACTGATATGCAGATGTAAATGACTGTTGTCTGCCACTTGTAGCCGATATTGCCCTTGGGCATCGGTTGTCACTTGGTTTCCACCATCAACACTAACCAGTGCATTGGCCACCAGATTGCCTTGGTTGTCAGTCACTTTACCTTGTAATTGTGCTGCAAATGCAGCAGAAGTCACACCAGCAGACGCCAGTGCTACAAATAAAACTGCGAGTTTCATTATGCCTGTCCTTTTTGATAAGCAATAAAATAGATAGATTTTTTACGAATTATCAGGACAGAGATGGGGGGGCGCGGGCCGAAAGTGTGCGTAACCAAGGTAAGGCAGGCTGGATGTATAACGGCCTGGTTACTTTAATAACCAACGACTGAGTCGCGGCCACTGGCAGTATTGCTGCCGGTCCACTGCTTGGGTGGTTACTGAAGTTACAGAGTAGACAGTGGGAATGTTCATGAACCAACCCATGTTCCGCCGAATGCACGACCGCAACCGACTGCAATACAGTCAGCCAAACGCCTAGTAGCAACCATAGCCACTTTTTGTTTTGCGGTAATATTCGACGTAACATCTCGATTCAGGACAATCTGTTATAACGGCAGCACGTTACTTGTTTCACTCGGCGGCGTCCAGTGAAGATTTAGTAACAAAGTATGAGGTTGGGGGGCAGGAGCTTCTTTGATTTTTGATTAATTTATTGTTTTTATTTAAATTATATTTTTAGATGGATGTTACTCATCAAGGTCAATTAGCGCTGTATCTGGTTTGTTAAGATACGAAAATCGATGGAATTTTGCATGTTTATGTCTCGTTGCACCCTAGTGATTTTGAATAAAATGCGGCAGGCATTATGGCTTTGCCTGCTATGCGGATGCAGCAGTCAGCAGGTGTTTTTGTCACGTGCTCAGGTCATTCCAGCCAAGATCGATGCGCTCCAACAGCAATTACAACAGCAGGGCTATGACGTTACTGTCATCAATGTGGCACCACCCTATAAATTAACGCAGCCATTGCTGATTAAGAGTCCATTGCTGTTTGATGACGCTTATATCAATGGCATTGTGCGTGCTATACAGCAGCAGGGATACGCTACGGTTGATGTGATATCGATGCAGACGGCACAACACTTTTATAATGGCTACAATGTGGGGCTGTATCTGCCTTCATCATTTAGTATCAATATGCCCGTAGTCATGCAGACTGATAATTGTGCTGGTCAATATATGGTGCTGCAAACCGATGCCGATACTCACAATTTCACCCTCGATAGAGGGGATGAATATCCCTTGCTCAAAGGCAATTACAGTCTAAATGCACAAGGCAACGGCACGCTATCAACCCAGAATACGCAGATGCTTTTTAAACTGGTGCGCGTGCCAGTGTCTACGTGGGCCGGTGAGCGGCAAGCGGATAAGCTAACCGTTACGGCGCAAACATCTTCGTTGCTGCCGGAACATTGCAGCTTTATCACCATTTACGACGGATCACCGCCATAATCAGCTAAAAAACAAAAAGCGAAGCTTTAAGCTTCGCTTTTTGATGAGTATCAACTAGATTACTCGCCCTGTTCTACGCCAGAACGGTTGATAATAAACTGTGTCAACATTGGTACCGGGCGTCCGGTAGCGCCTTTGTTCGCCCCACTGGTCCAGGCGGTGCCCGCGATATCCAGATGAGCCCAGTTATATTTCTTAGTGAAACGTGACAGAAAACAGGCGGCGGTGATTGAGCCTGCTGGACGACCGCCAATGTTGGCCATATCGGCAAATGGGCTGTCTAGCTGTTCCTGATACTCATCCCATAATGGCAAGCGCCAAGCGCGATCGCCAGCTTGTTCTCCAGCATTCAATATTTCATGGGCCAACGGATTATGGCTGGAGAACAGTCCTGATGCGTGTTTGCCCAGAGCAATCACACAGGCACCGGTCAAAGTCGCGGTATCGATAACCAATTCAGGATCAAAACGTTCCACATAGGTGAGTGCATCACACAATACCAAACGGCCTTCGGCATCGGTATTGAGTACTTCTACCGTTTGACCACTCATGGTTGTGAGAATATCGCCAGGACGATAGGCGTTACCTGATGGCATATTCTCGCAACCTGCCAGAACACCAATGACATTGATGGGCAGTTGTAGCTCGCAAATAGCCTTCATGGTACCCAAAACCCCAGCAGCGCCTCCCATGTCGTATTTCATCTCATCCATGGCTTCGCCAGGTTTAAGGGAGATACCACCAGAGTCAAACGTCAGCCCTTTGCCGACCAACACCACTGGCTTGGCCGTATTATCCACGGCACCCCGATATTCCATGATGGTCATGATCGATTCATTCGCACTGCCGCGACCTACTGCCAGATAGGCATTCATGCCTAACTGTGCCATCTGTTCTTCACCAATAGTGGAGACTTTTAGATTGTGATGCACTTCAGCAAGCTGTTTGGCCTGAGAAGCAAGATAGGCGGCGTTGCAGATATTAGGCGGCATGTTGGCCACATTGCGGCAGAGTTCTATACCAGCAGAAACCCCCAAACCGTGAGTGATCGCCCGTTCCCCCACTGTGAGTTCGCGGCGAGTAGGGACGTTAAACACTAACTTACGCAACGGCCGACGGGCTTCGCCTTTGCGGCTCTTCAGTGCGTCAAAACTGTATAGTGCCGCGTTAGTTGTCTCCACTGCCTGACGCACTTTCCAGTAGGTGTCGCGTCCTTTGACGTGAAGTTCAGTTAAGAAACATACCGCTTCCATCGAACCAGTTTCGTTGAGAGTATTGATGGTTTTGGCAATAATCTGTTTGTATTGGCGTTCATCAAGTTCTCTTTCTTTGCCACAGCCAACCAGCAGTACTCGCTCACTCAGGACGTTGTCAACGTGGTGCAACAGCAGCATCTGGCCGGTTTTGCCTTCCAGATCCCCTCGCCGTAACAGATTACTGATATAGCCCCCGCTAATTTTGTCCAGCTGCTCAGCAATACCGGACAAACGGCGTGGTTCGTAAACGCCAACCACGATACAGGCGGAACGCTGTTTCTCCGGACTGCCGCTCTTTACGCTAAACTCCATGAGCTCTCCTAGATTCTTTTAAAGACAAACTTTTTGATTTATTGGATAATGCCAGCTCGTGTCCATCTGTATTTGGGGCGGATTTTATATCCGGCGGCAGACGGCGCTGAACCATCTATCTGTAGCGATGGGTGACCTTAATCAGTATCGGCATCGCCAGTTTGGACAGATAACTGTCAAAAGTGGACAGTCTACATAAAAGATACTCTGATATCAGCAAAAAGATAAGTTTAGATACAGGACCCAGCCTGTGATTGTATTCAGATACTTAATCCGTGAAGTGCTCAAAACACAAGTTGCAGTACTGACTGTGCTGCTGGCTATTTTTGTCAGCCAACAATTTGTCCGCATTCTGGCGGGGGCTTCTGACGGTGAATTTCCCTCTTCGCTAGTAATGACTCTGATTGGGCTTAACCTGCCTGGTCTGGTTGTATTAATTTTGCCACTGAGTCTGTTCCTCGGAATACTGTTGGCTCATGGGCGTATGTATGCCGAAAATGAAATGGTGGTGCTGCATGGCGTGGGTATCAGTGAATGGTATGTCACGCGAGTTACCTTGTTGCTGGCACTGGTGAACTGCCTGTTCACTTTTTGGTTATCCATGTATGGCAAACCCTGGGCCGAAGAGCAGCAGCGGTTGGTACTGGAAAAAGCCAAGTCAGAAGCCGGACTGGCGGCGCTGGTGCAGGGGCGGTTCCAAACCAGCCCCAACGGGCGAGCGGTTATTTTTGTGGAAAAGATCAGCAAAGACAATGAACTGGAGAAGGTCTTTGTGGCGCAAATGCCGGAAGCTGGTAAGGAGTCTGGGCAGGCAAACCTAGTAGTGGCAAAAAGCGGCCGGGTAACAGAAGACGCCAGTGGTGCTGAAAGTTTGAAACTTGATAATGGTGTTCGTTATCAAGGATCCGCGAATCGCAAAGATGTGCAGGTGATTGAATTTGGTAGCTACCAAACACAGATTAAAGAACAGGAAATCGATGAAACTGACCGGCGCATGTCAGCATTGTCTACTGACGAATTGCTGAAGCAGGATAACAGTACTGCGGTTGCTGAGTTGCAGTGGCGTCTGGCGATTCCTATTGCCATTCCGTTGATGACGCTGATTGCCGTACCACTAGCGCGAGTCAACGTGCGCCAGGGAAAATTTGGGAAATTATTCCCAGCGGTGCTGCTTTATCTAGGTTATTTCGGCTTGCTGGTCGCCGGGCGCAAGGCGCTGCAAGATAATGTCATTCCGCTGTCATTGGGGATGTGGTGGATCCACGGTTCAGCACTACTGTTGGGCATTTTGTTGTTGAGCAAGGAGCGTCCCTTGGGAACGCGTATTGCCGGACTATTTCGACGGCGGAGGGCGGTAGTATGATGAAAATCCTCGACTGGTATATTGCCCGTGCGCTGCTGAGTTCTTCTGCACTATGCCTGCTTATCCTGACCGGGTTGTCCGGCATCATCAAATGGGTTGATCAACTGCGTTTGGTCGGAAAAGGCACTTATAGCATGATGGATGCTGCCGTCTATGTGCTGTATCTGGTTCCCCGAGATATTGAAACCTTTTTCCCGATGGCGGTGCTGTTAGGTGCGCTTATCGGCATGGGCATGCTGGCGTCTAACTCAGAACTGGTGGTCATGCAGGCATCGGGATTGTCGCGGTTACAGATTACCCTGTCCGTAATGAAAACCGCCATACCGCTAATGTTATTGGTGATGGCGCTTGGGGAATGGGGCGCGCCAGTGGCGCAGATGAAAGCCAGTGAATTAAAAGCCACTAAAATTTCCGGTGGTAATCTGATTAAGTCACACCGTGGGATCTGGGCCAGAGATGGCAATCTATTCGTGAATATCGGACAGATAGAAACCATTGAACATCTCAGCAATGTCACCTTGTACGAATTTGATGACAACCAACGACTGCAGAGCGTGGTGCATGCGGCCGACGCGTTTTATTCCCATGACTACTGGCGGCTGCAGGATGTGCGCCGTACCAGCATCAAGAATGAGCAGGTGGTGGTTAACAATCTGACGGAAGATCGTTGGCCTTCCAGCCTGACGCCTGACAAGCTCAGTGTGGTATCAGTTGATCCAGATTCACTGCCAATCAAAGGGTTAGCTGGATATATGGATTATCTGAAAGGGAATAACCAGGATGCCAGCCGCTATGAACTGGCATTGTGGCATAAATTGATGCAACCGGTGACAGTCGCTGTGATGATGTTGGTGGCGTTATCATTTGTATTCGGGCCGTTACGTAATGTCACCATGGGGGCGCGGGTGCTGCTGGGTGTGGTTGCTGGGTTTGTGTTCCATATTAGTAATGAGATTTTCGGGCCGATGAGTATTGTCTACAATATGCCCGCAGTGGTGGGCGCGATTATGCCCAGTCTGCTGTTCACCGGTGCCGCCATTTACTACATGCGCAAGTAACCAAGCGCCCTGCGTGCGGGGCGTTAGCTTTTATGGCGATGTGTTGGCAAAACCACCATTTCTGAGTGCGTCATTTGATCTTGTAACGCTAACTTTTGTTTGCTGAACAGCAACCACAGATTGCCAACCCCAAGTAATGACCAGCAGAATCTGGCGATGGCAGTGATAAGACTGAGGTTTTGTCCATTGAAATGCTGCACTCTTAGCCGCCATGCCTGCATCCCTAGGGTTTGACCGGCCCGGCTCCAGAAATAGCTATAAAAAGCTACTACTGCAAACCATAGCCAACATTGATACAAACCGTGGTAAAGCACATTTTGGCGCAGACTGTCTGCCAGCAGTGTTCCAGTAGGGATAATGATTAAGCCAGCCTTTTGGCACAAGGCAAACAATGCAAAACCAATAATACCCGCCAAGATATATACCGCTATTGCCAACAGCAAATCGTAGGCGGTTGCCCCCAGTCGTCTGCCGATGCTAGCCCGCGGGAGATTGGCCAATTGATAATCAGGTGTGTGTGCTACTGTCATTCAGTCATCTGTTTTCAATAGCTTTACATTGGTAAAGCCCATACGGGCAAACTCGTGCAGTCGAAAACTTTTCAGTGCCCCGCCACCTTTGGCGGTCATAGCCACTTGTTGCTCCATTCTCAGAAATGCACTGATATCAACGCCTTCAGCGGCAGCTGCTGCTTCAAATATATCGTGATATTGATCAAAGGCGAAATTGACGGTTTTCTGCTGGCCACGAAATTCGTAGCTTACCAATCTGGCCATAAGGACTCCTGTAACGGTCAGAATTTACTGCGAAAAATAAAGTATACCGCGCCGAGCAGACATAGCCCGGCCCAGAGATAATCCAGTTTCAGCGGTTCCCGCAAAAACCATACGGAAAAGGGGACGAAGATACTCAACGTGATCACTTCCTGCAGGATCTTCAGTTGGCCGACATTCATGACGGTGTAGCCAATGCGGTTAGCTGGTACTTGCAGCAAATATTCAAACAGCGCTATGCCCCAACTGACCAGTGCGGCAATTATCCAAGGTTTTGTGCCTAGGGTTCGCAAATGACCATACCAAGCAAAGGTCATAAAAATATTGCTCAGGCATAGCAGGCCGATGGTGATAAGGGTTGGTTGCATTCAGGCGTTCCGCGACAAAGAATAGAGCATATAGCAGGCATCATCGGTATAACTGGCGAGGGATTTCTCGATGGTGCGGGGACGAAAACCCAGCATCTGCCAGTAATCCGCCGCACCCTGCACCGCCACCAAAGATAACGTTGGCAGTTGTTGTTGCAGTGCAAACTGTACCAGACGGCGAAATGCCTGCGTGGCAAAACCATGACCGCGAGCCTCTGGACTGACCGCTATATCATGCAGATACAAGGTGTTGGCTGCTAAACAGGGTTCAAGCATGCTGTAGAGCGCTGGTGGATTTCCTTCAAGCCAAGGGTGTGCAAGGCAGTATCCCTGAACTTGGTCATGCAGTTCCATCACGAAGCAACTATCTGGTGATAGTTGCCACTTGTTTTGCAGCACCGCTAATGGTTCTGGTTCAATATCGTGGTAACTCTGTTGCTGTACTGTCGCAATTGCCGGCCAGTCGCCGGTTTTGATGGCACGAATAAGCATGGTTCATCACCTGAGAAACGAGTGTCGTCAGTATACCAGTTTCTGCCGTTGGGTTAACTCAGATAACGCTGGCGCAGATGGCGGTGCAGATAGTCAGGATTGAGCGGCTCACCGGTCGCTTGCTGTACCAAGGTGTCAGTGTCCAGCAAAGAGCCTTGCTGCCAGATATGTTGCTGTAACCAGCTAAGTACCTCGGGTAATCGGTCATTTTCTAGCAACACATCCAGCGAACCGAGTTGCTTTTCTAGGGCAAAGCGAAACTGGGCAGCATACATGGCGCCGAGTGTGTAGCTTGGGAAATACCCGAATTCGCCCACTGCCCAGTGAATATCCTGCATACAGCCATCACGGTAGTTGTTCTTGGTACTGATGCCAAGATACTGCTGCATTTGCTGATCCCAGAAATCCGGAAGGTCAGCCAAGTCGAGGCTACCATTGAGCAGCGCCTGCTCAGCCGCAAAGCGCAACATGATATGGCAGGGATAAGTGACTTCATCGGCATCAACCCGAATATATCCTGGTTGTACCTGCAGGATCTGTTGATGCAGTTCCGCTGCCGAATCTCGACAGGAAAGGTGGCGCTTCAGCATCGGGTATAGCCGCTTGATAAACGCGGCACTGCCCGCCAACTGCATTTCAAAAAACAGGCTCTGGCTTTCATGGATCCCCATAGAGCGCGCCAGTCCTGCGGGTTGGCCGCGCCAAGCGACGGGGAGCCCCTGCTCATAACTGGCATGTCCTGTTTCATGGATAATGCCCAATAGCGCCGGTAAAAAACTGTGTTCATCATAACGGGTGGTGAGACGCACATCTCCTGGAACACCGCCGCAGAACGGGTGGGCGCTGATATCCAATCGTCCCTGTTGAAAATCAAATCCCAAAAACTGCATCACTTCTCTGCCCAAATCCTGCTGTCGTGACAGCGGATAGCGGATGTTGGTGTCCACGGGTTTAAGGGCGGGTTGACGCTCGCAGATTTGCTGAATGAGTGTCGGTAACCATTGGCTGAGGTGGTCAAAGATCTGCGTCAGCCTGGCGGCGGTCATTCCGGGTTCAAAGCGCGCCAGCAACGCATCATAGGGCGTGATATTGCTAGCGGCGGCACGACTCTGTGCTTCTTCTTTAACCAACGCCAGCAATGGCTGAAGATTGTGCTTGAAACCCTGCCAGTCATTCGCTGGTCGCTGTTGGCGCCATTGATGTTCACAGCGATAAGCCGCAGCTGTCTTGGCTTGCACTATCTCTGCGGGTACACAATTGGCTTGATGCCATTGCCACAACATTTCCCGCAGATTTGCCTGTTGTGCTTTGGAGAGCTGTGTCAGTTGTTGTTGCGCTTCAGCAAACCAATCAGTTAGCTCCGGGGCATTTTTCAGCTCATGAATATGGCGCGCCAGTTCTGCCATAGCCGCGGCGCGGTGGTCACTGCCGGCAGACGGCATCATCGTGGCCTGATCCCAGTCGCCCAAGGCGGCAAAATGTTCAAAATGGGAAATTTTCTGGAAATGGTCGCTGAGTTGCTGATAGGCGGTAACAGATTTGCGGCGCATGGCTTGACCTGATAAACACGGATATTGTTATCATGCTAGCGGGACAAGCGTGAGTCCTCAACTGCAACCGTTATATCATCTCTTATAGAGTCGCTGGCGGGCTGATGCGTCCAGGTCTAAAATTTTAGAGTGTCAGTTGAATGGATTAAGGATAGAGACATCTGCAGGAGGCGGATTGCCTCAAGGAGGAGCAAAGTGCTGGACTTCATTCTGGCCAATGACAACCTGCCATATGTTGTTGCTGCAACTGTGGTAGTGATGTTAGCTGTTGTTGAGATAATGGCGCGGATTGCCGGTGGTAGCCTAGGGGTGTTGATGGATGAACCGCCAGCGTTACAGCGACCGGCCACGGAATTTACCGAAGCGCCGTCCCTTGCCTCATGGTTGGGTCTTAACCGTCTGCCCGTCTTACTTTGGTTTATTTTCGCGCTGGTTTCGTTTGCCATCGGCGGCTTTCTGATAAATCTGTTGTTATGGTTATCGGCAGATACGCTGTTGCCGCAGGAAATTTCCGTATGGCTGGCATTTGCGCTTACCGCCGTGGTTTGTCATCTCCTAGGACGACAGCTTAACTGGCAAGCGGGGGCGGAAGAGGAGACTGATAATCTGTGCGGGAATATAGGGATTATGACTTTGGGTAAAGCGATTAAGGGCAATCCAGCCGAAGCGTTAGTCCATGATGATCAACACCATATTCATTACGTGCTGGTAGAGCCTCAGGAAGAAAATATTGCATTTGAAGCTGGGACTCGTGTGCTGTTGTTGCAGCGGGAAGGTATGATCTGGCGCGCTATTCGTTTTGAGTCCTAAGCGCGCCAGCAAACTGGCCGAGGTTTATTTCAGTTTTTTCTGCTGTTGATTGCCACCCACTTTGACTTTTACGCGGCGGCCTGACATCGATTTTTCTGCTGCAACTTGCTCCGTGGCACTGCTGGCGTCCGGCTTATGTTTACCAAAACGCCGGCGCTGCAATTGCTTGAGTAACACATCACGATTACTCACTTCATAACCCGGCATCATGATGCGTTTCAGGCGTTGGCCGATCAACTTTTCAATGTCGGCCAGAATGCGTTCCTCTTCGCGACTGACAAAGGAGATTGCCACACCGGTTTTTCCTGCCCGTCCAGTACGACCTATGCGATGAACATAATCCTCGGCCAGAAACGGCATGTCATAATTCACTACATAATCGAGGTCAGGAATATCTAGGCCACGAGCGGCGACTTCAGTCGATACCAGCACCCGAATTTTACCTTCGGTGAACTCTTTGAGTGAGCGACGGCGTTTGCCGTGCGCTTTTTCACTGTGTACAGCAGCCGTTGGGATACCATCTTGATTCAGTTCATCGGCCAGTTGATCGGCATCTTCACGGGTAGCCGAGAAGACCAGCACCTGATGCCAATTTTTACGGCCGATAAGCTCCGCCAATAACTCTCGCTTCCGGCGTTGTTCTACTGGGTAGACCACCTGGCTGACAGTGGCGGCGGTGGTGTTCTGGCGATCGGCCGCCAGCACTTTCGGCCGCCGCAGGATCTGTTCGGCAAGCTGTTTCACGCCACCAGAAAACGTTGCTGAAAACATCAGCGTTTGCCGCTCTTTATTGGTGGCCTGCAGGATTTTCTGGATGTCTTTGATAAAGCCCATGTCTAACATCCGGTCGGCTTCATCCAGTACCAGCACTTCAACCTGCGATAGATTGATATTGCCAGCTTGCAGGTGTTCCAGCAAGCGACCGGGCGTTGCCACGACCAGCTCCGCCCCTTGTCTCAATTTATTGGCTTGTCCGGTGGTTTTTACACCACCAAATAGTGACACAACTCGGGCATCAAGATAGCGACTATATGCCTTGGCATTATCGGCGACTTGTGCCACCAGCTCGCGAGTAGGTGCCAAAATTAAGATACGAACGACACCCGGCTGCAATGCTGTGGGATTATCAATAATCCGCTGCAACAGCGGTAACACGAACGCCGCGGTTTTTCCGGTACCCGTTTGGGCGCTGGCCAACACATCCTGACCGCGACGGATAGGTGGGATTGCCAACTTTTGAATCGGGGTCATGTCCTCATAACCACATTCGCTTACGGCGCGAATGATCTCGGGGGCAAAACTGTAAGATTCAAATTTCATGTTACGCTTCCTGTGTTCAAGCTGTGGGGCCCAATTGCCTTTTGATACTGCCAGACAAAGGCGGCCGCGGAGTATAGCAAAAATCCATCAGACAGGAAATGCAAACCAGCATCGGCTTAGCCGTTGCTGATATCCGGGACAATTTAGGCATTAAAAAAGCCGCCAAGAGGCGGCCTTTTTCACTTAGTTAAACCATCCGGAAAACATCTGTTTGAAGTAGTCGATCAGCTTGCTGAACCAGTTGCCTTCTTTGACTTCCTCTAGCGATACCAGCGGATATTGCGCGATGTCTTTACCATTTAATTGGAAATACAGGCGACCCACAGTTTCGCCCTTGGCTATTGGGGCAACCAACTCTTTAGTTAGCTCGAAATTGGCCTTGAGGTTTTTAGCTTGACCACGGGCGATGGTGATGGGAGTGTCAGTGACCACGCCCAGACTAACGGTTGGCTTATCACCATACCAGATCTGCTGGGTAACAAAGCTGTCGCCTGCTTTATAGGGGGTCACGGTTTCAAAGAAACGGAAACCGAATTCTAGTAGCTTCTTGCTTTCTGCTTTACGGGCAGATTCGCTCTTGGTACCCAACACTACGGAAATCAGTCGCATACCGTCTTTGGTGGCAGAGGCTACCAGGTTATAACCGGCTTCTGAGGTATGACCAGTTTTGATGCCATCCACATTAAGGCTGTTATCCCATAACAGACCATTGCGGTTATATTGTTTTATTCCATTGTAAGTAAAAGATTTTTCATCATAAATCTTATACTCATTGGGCACGTCACGGATCAGTGCTGCACCTAACAATGCTAAATCGTATGCGGTACTTTTATGGTTTTCACCATGTAAGCCATGGGCATTTTCAAAGTGGCTGTCTTTCATGCCCAACTGTTTGGCCCAGCTGTTCATCAGATCCACAAAGGCACCTTCAGTCCCGGCAATATGTTCCGCCATTGCTACACAAGCATCATTGCCTGACTGAATAATAATGCCGCGGTTCAGATCGGAGACTTTGACCTGTTTGCCCACTTCAATGAACATCTTGGACGAGTCTGGGAAGTTTTTTGACCAGGCATTTTGAGAGATGGTGACTTCATCATCGGGCGATATATTGCCGCGTTTTATTTCCTGCCCAATGACATAACTGGTCATCATTTTGGTGAGGCTGGCTGGATCGAGTTGCTCATGGGCGTTATTTTCTGCAATCACCTGACCGGAGTTGTAATCCATCAAAACGTAAGCTTTTGCTGCGACTTCAGGCGCATCAGGGATCACCATCGGCCTGGGCGCGGTTAACGCTGGCGAAGGATTATTGGGGATCGGCGTTGGAGAGACCGGGTCAGCCAGCGCGCCTGCACAGACAACGCCAGTGAACATGAACAGTGCTGTTGCGGTTTTTTTTGCGAAATTCATCATTGACTGGATACGTTTTTTTGGTTGGAGTGAAACTGCCTAAAGACAGCCAGTATATCATTTGTCGACCAGCGATATCAGTGAAGGTTCCTTAATCTTATGAGAACCGCTCAAATATCAACCACCCTTTGCACTTGCATCGCGTACCAGATAGCTCTGGGGATATCCGCCATTGCGAATAGTGTCCAGCATGCGGTTGGCCAGATCTTCGTTAGCCATTGGCCCTAACTGTAAGCGATACAGATTTTCGGCGGTGGTAACGCGACTTTGCAAGTTGAATTTCTGTTCCAGAACGGAGGCAAGCGACTGGAGTTTCTCTTTGGAGCTCGCTGCAACAATCTGGATGTAATACACCGCATTGTCACTATTAATGGCCGCAACCGCCTGATGTTCTGGACTGTCATTATAGATGACTTCCAGACGCACGGGTGCGGTGCCACTCTTCAGCATATCCAGTTTATAAGCTGCGGCATAGGACACATCGATTATCCGATTGGAATGAAACGGTCCTCGATCATTGATACGCACAATCACGCTCTTGTTGTTATCCAGATTGGTGACTCGCACGTAACTTGGAATTGGCAGCGTTTTATGGGCACCAGACATGGAATACATGTCATAAGTTTCACCATTGGAGGTGTTATGGCCATGAAATTTTGAGGCATACCAAGAGGCCAGCCCTTCTTGAACAAAGCCTTTACCGGAGGGCAGTACCGCATAGGATTGGCCCAATACTTCGTAGTCTTTATTGCCTTGTTTGCTATAAGGTTCATAACGCGGCGTGGCGTCTTTGACCTGTGACAAGTCTGGTGGATTCTCTGGTGGTCGGTCGTGTTTCATGCTGTAACGGCCATCGTTACGATTTGCGGGCTCGCTGGCGCAACCGCCCAGTAACAGCAGAACACATAAAGGAAGCAACCAATTAATGCGTGGCATGATGTTGTCTCAACTGTTGGCTGAACTGATATACCGCCATGGCATACAGCGGACTGCGATTATAACGGGTGATCACGTAAAAATTTTTCAACCCCAACCAGTATTCATTGGCCTCAGCCTGTTGCAACTCAATTAGCATTGCCGGTTGCGAGATATCCAAATCCATTGATTGTGCCAAGGCAACATTGGGTGCCAGAATATCGGCGGCAGTTTGTGTCAGTTTATCCTGTGGTTGCCAGATATGTGCTGTAGGCTTGCCTGTTACCTTTAATGGTAACGCTACTGCACGCCCTGCTTGCCAGCCGTGCTGATGGAAGTAGTTGGCCACGCTACCAATAGCATCATCGGCACTACCAACCAGATCGCGTTTTCCATCGTTATCAAAATCTACCGCATAGGCTAGGTAGCTGGACGGAATAAACTGCCCAAAGCCCATCGCACCCGCATAGGAACTGTTAAGATGGTTGCCATCCAGTTTTTCTTGCCGCAGCAACACCATCAGTTTGCCAAGTTCGCGACGGAAGAAATCCGCACGGGGCGGATAATAAAATCCCAGTGTATAAAGCGCGTCTATCACCGGATAGTTGCCAAGAAACTGCCCATAAAAGGTTTCTATGCCAATAATGGCAACGATGATCTCGGGGTCAACCTGATACTGCTTGGCAGCGCGGCTAATGGCTGCTTGATGCTGTTGCCAGAAATCTAACCCAGCCTGTAATCGTTTGTCCGTCAGAAACAGTGGATAATACTGGTACCAAGGCTTGGCCTCCCATGGCGTGGCTATTGCGTCTAGTACCTGCTGATTTTTGTGGGCACTTGCCAGAAACTGTTTCACTTCTTGGGCAGTAAATCCCTGTTGCTGCTGTTGTTCAATAAATTGTTGTTGCAGTTGCTCATAAGAGGGCGCGGAAGCGGCGGTAGCAACGGGGGCTATTGCCATCAGTAGCAGCGCGAGCAACTGTTTTGATCTCGGCATGAAGTAGGTGTTCCTATCTGTCGATAAAGCGTCGGTGAGTATGAATGCTCATTAGAATGCCAAAACCCGCCAGCAATGTCAGCATAGAGGTGCCGCCATAACTGATTAAAGGTAAAGGAACCCCAACCACTGGCAGGATACCGGACACCATGCCGATATTGACGAACACATAAACGAAGAAGGTGAGGGTAATAGAACCTGCCAACAAACGTGCAAAACTGGTTTGAGCGCGTGACGCTATCACCAGTCCACGACCAATCACATACAGATATAGCGCTAGCAGAAATAGACTACCGATGAGACCAAACTCTTCACCGATAACAGCAAAGATAAAATCGGTATGTCGCTCAGGCAGAAATTCCAGCTGTGATTGGGTGCCGTCCAGCCAACCTTTCCCCCAGAGCCCGCCAGAGCCAATAGCAATCTTCGACTGGATAATATGATAACCCGTGCCGAGTGGGTCAGCTTCTGGATTAAGCAATGTCAGCACGCGGTTACGCTGATAGTCGTGCATCAAAAAAAACCACAACACTGGCAGAAACGCCAGTACCCCGGCAACAACGCCGCCAACTATGGCCCAACTCATGCCTGACAAAAACAGCACAAACACCCCAGAAGCGGCCACCAGAATGGAGGTGCCCAGATCCGGTTGCTTGGCAATCAACAATGTGGGTACGGCCAGTAACACCGCGGCTCCTGCTAGATAGCGTTTTTTGGGGGGCAGCGGAAATTTACTGATGTACCAGGCCATGGTGATAGGAAACGCTAGTTTCATTAATTCTGATGGCTGAAACTCCATGAACCCCAGATTCAGCCAACGCTGGGCACCTTTGTTAATTTCACCAAAAAAGTGGACCGCTACTAGAAACACTACGCCGGAGAGATAGATAGGCAGGGCCCAACGGCGATAGACCTCAGGGTTGATCTGTGCCAACACAAACATTAAGCCGAGTGAAAGTACCATGCGCACCATCTGGCGTTCCAGCATGCCAGGGTCTTCTCCGCTAGCAGAATAGATTACGAACAGGCCAAAGCACATCAGCGCCAGCAAGCCAAGCAATAGCGGCAAATCCAGATGTAGCCGCTGCCAGAAATTAGGTTCATGGCTGTGCATGCGTTAACTCCCATTTATCTCGCAACAGATATTCATCCATCATTGCCCTAGCAACTGGGCCGGCATTCTGACCACCCCAACCAGCGTTTTCAAGAATTACCGTCAGGACGATTTTTGGATTTTCAAAAGGCGCATAGGCCACAATCAAGGCATTATCTCGTAAGTGTTCATCAATGGTATCCGCATCATATTTGGCGTCTTCTGCCACACTGAACACCTGCCCCGTACCAGTTTTCATGGCCGCGCTATAACTGGCATCGCTGAAGCGACTTTTAAGGGCTGTTTGGCGCATGGCGTCGGCAATCACTTCCCAATGATGGGGGTTCTTCAGCTCCAGTGGCGCGCGTTCCTCCACGGGGGAATCGATCATTGAGGTACTGTCTTTGATGGATTTCAGCAGGTGTGGCGGCAAGCGCCGACCTTTGTTCGCCAGAATTGTGACTGCTGTTGCCAGTTGTAATGGTGTGGTAGTCCAGTAACCCTGACCAATCCCGACGGAAATGGTATCGCCGATATACCACGGCTGGTTATAGCGCAATCGCTTCCAGTCGCGAGATGGCATATTTCCGGGCGATTCTTCATAGATATCGACCCCGGTGTTTTCTCCAAAACCGAACTGATCCATAAAGCTGGAAATCCTATCGACACCACTCTTGTAGGCTAAATCGTAAAAATAGGTGTCACAGGAGTTAATAATGGCGCCATAGACATCAACCCAGCCATGACCCCAACGTTTCCAGTCGCGGTATTTACGTTCTACCCCAGGGATCTGCCAAAAACCGGGATCCCATACCCGGGTTTTTTCGTTGACAATGCCGTCTTCCAACCCCATCAACGCCAGAAATGGTTTAACGGTTGAAGCGGGGGCATATTGCCCTTGGGTGGCCCGATTAATTAATGGTCGTGAACGGGAGTTCAGTAGGTCGCTGTAGGCTTTGGCACTGATGCCGTGGACAAACTGGTTAGGATCGTAGCTGGGGCTGGAGGCCATTGCCAAGATCCCGCCATCGCGTGGATCGATAGCCACAATGGAACCCCGTCGTCCGGCGAGCAGCTCCATCGCTTTTTGCTGTAATGCTAGGTCTATAGTGAGGTAGATATCCTGACCGGGTTCCGGAGCCTCGACTTTCAAGGTACGGATGTGGCGACCTAAGTTGTTGACTTCCTCTTCCAGATGACCGGGTTTCCCATGCAGCAAGCTTTCATAGAATTTTTCGACGCCTTGTTTGCCGATGTCGTTGGTCGCTGCATAATCCGGCCAGTCTCCAGAAAGTTCTAATGCCTTTTGGTCGCGGTTGTTGATACGACCGACATAACCCAGCACATGGGTCAGCAGTTCACCATACGGATAGTAACGGTTTAGCCCGGCCTCTATCGACACGCCGTCAAAACGGTATTGGTTAACACTAAAGGCGGCTAATTCCTGTTCAGTTAAATGGCTTTTCAGTGTTAACGGTTTAAAGCGGCGATGAAATTTCAGCGCTTCGGTAAAATTTTGCCGTTCGTCATCTGACAGTGGAATGACTTTATTCAGTTCATTCAGCATGGTGCCCATGTCTTTGACTTTTTCCGGGATCACTTCCAAAGAGTAAAACGGCTGGTTTTCTGCCAGTAATTTTCCGTTGCGATCGTAGATTAAGCCGCGACTAGGGGGCAGTGGCACTACCCGGATACGGTTATCGTTGGAGCGAGTGGCGTAGTCTTTGTAAGAGGTGATCTGCAGATGATAAAGATTCCCTACTAGGGTCAGCAGCAAAATCACCACACAGATGAAAGTGAACATTGCACGGCGCCTGAATAAGGCGGCCTCGGCGGCATGATCGTGCATGGTAATTCGCTTTCGTTGCTGCACTCGCGGATCTCCGACGGCGGTTATTCCCGATGATAGGGATGGTTGTTATTAATGCTCCAGGCGCGGTACAGGCTTTCTGCCACCACTACCCGCACCAGCGGGTGTGGTAAGGTCAGTGCCGACAGACACCAGCTTTGTGTTGCCGCCTGCTTGCATGCTGGTGCCAATCCTTCAGGACCGCCTACCAACAGGCTGACATCACGGCCATCAAGTTGCCATTTCGCTAGGTTTTCGGCCAGTTCAGGTGTGGTCCAGTTCTTTCCCGGCAGATCCAGCGAAACAATGTGATTCCCTTTGGCTACGGCTGCCAGCATCGCTTCGCCTTCTTTTTGCAGAATGCGGGCAATGTCGGCATTTTTACCCCGTTTCCCAGCCGGGATCTCCAGCAACTCCAATGCCATATCCCGGGGGAAGCGGCGCTGGTATTCAGCAAACCCTTTACTGACCCAGTCGGGCATTTTGGTACCGACAGCAATGAGTTGTAACTTCATCCGCGCTACACTTCAGTCCAGAGTTTTTCCAGTTGGTAATGTTCGCGAGCCTGTTCCAGCATAACGTGCAGTATCACATCGCCTAAATCGACCAATACCCACTCGCTGCCATCGCGGCCTTCAACCCCTAATGGCAGCATGCCAGCCTGTTTGGCTTCACTGATCACATGCTGGGCAATCGCGCTGATATGGGTATTGGAGGTACCAGTACATATCACCATATAATCGGTAATATTGGATTTTTGCTGTACATCAAGCACCACAATATCTTTGGCTTTGATGTCTTCGACTTTATCAATAACGAATTGTTTCAACTCCGCACTCTGCAAGCTGTTATTCCTCATGGGGTGATAGATGTTCAAACGCCGTAGTATATACCTAAACCGTTGGCAGAATCAGCCTCAGTTGCGGTAAAGCTGTTGCGCTAAGATGTAATCCAGTACTTCGGTGGGAACGGCTTCCCGACATAATTGCCAGTTCTCTGTGGCAACGGCCTTACGCAACGCCGTTGAGGAGTAGGGTTGCGGTGCAACATCCACCATGATGATGTCACCACTGTTGTGGCCGAGCCCAAGATGTAGCTGCGCCAAATGCTGCTCGGGACTGATGTGTCGCTGCTGCCATTCGCTGTAGAGCGGATTGTCAGTTTGCAGTTGCCAGCCATCGCGGTAACAGACTACCAGATGGCATAAGTTGAACAGCTCTTGCCAGCGCTGCCAACTGGTTAACGACACCAGCGAATCTGTGCCCATGATGAAATAAAACATGTCGTTAGGGTGTTGTTGTCGCAGGTGTTGCAGTGTCGTAACACTGTAGGACAAGGTGGCGCGTTCCAATTCAACAGCATTAATGGAAAACTGTGGAAAAGGCCGCATTGCTAATTGCAGCATTTTAAGGCGTTGGGCGGCGCTGGCGCTGGCCTGCTGTTTGTGCGGCGGAATATTGTTCGGCATCAGCCACAGCTGATCGAGCTGGAGCTGCTGCAATACTTCAGCCGCTGGCCGCAGGTGACCATAATGCACTGGATCGAATGTACCGCCCATAATCCCTATTCGCATCAGTTTAACTCGAATTGCTGTAACTGCCGGTGAGCCTCAGCATCAAACATCAGACACAGGTGGCTGATGCCGATCCAATCCTCACGCCCTTGTTGCTTAAGTGCCAGTTCCAGTTGGGAGCTGACGCTAAGCATACGTTCTATGGCTTCCAGTGATAGGCGTTTCAACGCCTGTTGGTATAAAGGTTTGCGTTTATCCCAGATCCGGTATTGCCCAAACAGCTGATTGAGGTTGTGTCCGACATTAAGCGCGGACTGCAGCTGCCATAACTGTGTTAGCTCTTTCTGTAGTGCCCAGTGGACGATCGGCAGCGCAGTATCTTCAGCTTTTAACTGTACCAGCATGTGCTGCGCTTTATCCTGCTGATTTGCCAGCAAGGCATCGGAGAGCTGAAATACACTGAATCGCGATTGATCTTCAAAATAGTGAGCCAATTCAGCGGCATTCACCGGACGTTGGTTGGCCAACAACTGCAATAACTGCAGTGCCTGATCCGCCGCCAACAAGTTGCCTTCATAAAGGCTAGCAAGCATCGCCTTGGCATCGGGCTGTAACTGCAACTGGTAATGTTGGATTTGGCTATCTAACCAGCGCAAAAATTGTGGCCCTTCTGGCGTGGTGCATGGAACGAAAATGCCTTTACTATCTAGTAACTTAAACCACTTACTGTGTTGTTGCTCCTGTGCCAGTTTGGGGCCGGTGAGCAGAAACACCGTATCGGGATTAGGCTGTTCCAGCAGCGCTTGCAACATGGCGCTGCCATCGCTTCCTGGCTTGGCCTGCGGCAACTGCAATTCGATAATCCGGCGGCTGGCAAACAGACTCATGGCATGCCATTCGTTAGACAGATCCTGCCAGTTAAAGTTTGTTTCCTGTTCTAATTGCACTCGCTCAGCAAAACCCTGAGCGCGGGCGGCTGCTAGTAATTGAGATTTGGTGGTATCCAGCAGCCACGGGTCATCGCCAAACAGCAGATAACAGGGCTTGAGCACTGTCAGCTGCCGGGCAAGCTGATCTGGATACACCCGCATTATTTCACCTCGGTGGCAGCCAGTGTCTGGATAATATAATCAGCGGCCTGAACGCGCATTTCTTTTACCAGCAGATCCATTTCACGGCTTTTGGCGAGTGCAGTACGTGGGTCATCTAGGTAGTCGCGGCGCACCTCGGCAGTAAAGCTCTGCGCTTCTTTATCGGGCATGGCGATGCTGAAAAACACTCGGTAGATCAATTCATACTCTGCCACGTTACCTGTGGGGTAGATAGACAGTGTTGAACGCTCCAGTGAATCCTTCATCAAGGTCAGCCGTGGCAACTTGGCACTGACTGGTTTGACGCTGATATTGTGCAGCCGCAGACGATCCTGCACCAGACGGCTCAATTCGCTGTACTGGTCTGGGGTTATCAAACTGAGTGTTCTCAGTTGTGGCGGAATAGAGTAGCTGCCTTGCAGATGAAACCCGCAACCGGCACTGGTGAGCATCACCAGTGCCAGTGCCGAGAACATCAGTTGCCGCATATACTTGGTAAGTGTCAGCATGAATGTCCTGTGCCTGAATGACTTATGTTAGTTAGCTACGATGTTTAACAGTTTACCCGGCACATAGATCACCTTGCGCACTGTTTTCCCTTCAGTGTGTTTCTGTACCTGTTCATCAGCCAACGCCAGCGCTTCAACTTGCGACTGTTCGGCATCGGCCGCAACGGTGATTTTCGCCCGCAGTTTACCGTTAACCTGCACTACTACCAGTTTACTGTCTTCCACCAGCGCTTCGTTATCAACTTTTGGCCAGGCAGCCGTTTCGATATCATCGGCATGACCCAGTGCTTGCCACAAACTGAAACTCAGATGTGGGGTGATGGGGTACAGCAACCGCACCATAGCAGACAGTGCTTCAGCCATCAGTGCGCGGTCCTGAGCTGTGTCCTGTGGGGCTTTCTGCAAATTGTTCATCAACTCCATCACCGCGGCGACGGCGGTGTTGAACATCTGTCGCCGACCGATATCATCGGTCACCTTGGCGATAGTCTTATGCAGTTCGCGGCGCAATGCTTTTTGATCGGCGCTCAGGCTGCCAATATCGAGCGTAGTTACCGCTCCGGCGTTGATATGATCGGATGCCAGTTTCCACAACCGTTTGATAAAACGATGCGCACCTTCAACACCAGATTCCTGCCATTCCAGGGTCATTTCTGGTGGTGCGGCAAACATCATAAACAAGCGCACGGTATCAGCACCGTATTTTTCCACCATCAGTTGCGGGTCGATGCCATTGTTTTTTGACTTGGACATCTTGCTCATACCGGTATACACCAGTTCATGGCCTTCTTTGTCTACCGCTTTGCTGATACGACCTTTGTCGTCACGTTCCAGCACTTCTGCATCCAGCGGCGAAACCCAAATACGAGCACCTTTGTCATCGGTGTAGTAGAAGGCATCAGCCAGTACCATGCCTTGGGTCAGCAGTCGTTTAGCGGGCTCATTGCTGCTAACCAGTCCGGCATCCCGCAGCAACTTGTGGAAGAAGCGAAAATACAGCAAGTGCATACAGGCGTGTTCAATGCCGCCGATGTACTGATCTACTGGCAACCAGTAATTGGCTTTATCCGTGTCCAGCATCTGGTTGGCTTTGGGTGAGCAATAGCGGGCGTAATACCAGCTGGATTCCATAAAGGTATCAAAGGTATCGGTTTCTCGCAGTGCATCCTGGCCGTTCACTGTGGTTTTCGCCCAAGCTTTATCGGCTTTAATTGGGCTTTGTACACCATCCATCACCACATCTTCCGGCAAAATGACCGGCAATTGATCGGCGGGGGTTGGGATCACGCTGCCATCTGGCATGGTAACCATAGGAATGGGGGTGCCCCAGTAGCGCTGCCGGCTAACACCCCAGTCACGCAACCGGAAATTGACTTGGCGTTTGCCTTTGCCTTGGCTTACCAGTTTATCAGCGATAGCGTTGAAGGCCGCTTCAGAGGTTAAACCGTCAAATTCTCCCGAATTAAACAGGATGCCTTTATCGGTAAATGCGGCTTGGCTCAGATCGGGCTCACTATCGACAGCTTTGATCACGGCTTTGATGGGTAAGCCATATTTAGTGGCAAACTCATAATCACGTTGATCATGTCCGGGAACCGACATTACTGCACCCGTACCATAGTTCATCAGCACAAAGTTTGCGGCCCATACCGGCACTTTATCTCCGGTCAGCGGATGGATGGCATACAGGCCGGTTGCGACACCTTTTTTCTCCATCGTGGCCAAATCCGCTTCAGACGCGGTACTTTGTTTACATTCTTCAATAAATGCCGCCAGTGCTGGATTGTTAGTGGCCGCCTTCAGTGCCAGTGGATGACCGGCAGCGATAGCCACATAAGTGACCCCCATCACGGTATCGGGACGGGTGGTATAAATATCAAAGCTGTCGTCACTGTCCGCAACCTGAAAGGTCATTTCCAACCCTTCCGAGCGGCCAATCCAGTTACGCTGCATCGCTTTTACCTGTTCCGGCCAGCCGTCCAGGTTATCGATTTCGGTCAGCAGCTCTTCGGCATAAGCGGTGATTTTGATGAACCACTGTGGGATCTCTTTCTGCTCGACTTTGGTATCGCAGCGCCAGCAGCAACCGTCTACCACCTGTTCATTGGCCAGTACGGTCTGATCGTTCGGACACCAGTTGACTGAGGAGGTCTTTTTGTAGACTAAACCCTTGTCATATAACTTGGTGAAAAACCACTGCTCCCAGCGATAGTATTCTGGTGTGCAGGTGGCGATTTCACGGCTCCAGTCGTAGCCAAATCCCAGCATTTTAAGCTGGTTCTTCATGTAGTTAATATTGGCGTAAGTCCAAGGTGCTGGCGCCGATTTATTCTTGATGGCGGCATTTTCGGCCGGTAGACCGAAGGCGTCCCATCCGATGGGCTGTAGGACGTTTTTACCTTGCAGACGCTGGAAACGAGAGACAACATCACCTATGGTGTAGTTGCGCACATGACCCATGTGCAAGCGACCGGAAGGGTAGGGAAACATAGAGAGACAGTAAAATTTCTCTTTGCTGTTATCTTCGGTGACTTCAAAAGTTTTGTTGTCTGCCCAGTGCTGTTGAACCCGGGCCTCAATTTCTGAGGGATTGTATTGCTCTTGCATCAGGTTTTTCGGCATTGCCGCCCATAAATTTGAGAGATACGCGCTATACGGCGCATTTTAAATCCGCATAGAATAAACCAGAAGTGAGTCATTCACCAAGACTCGTCTTAAAGGAGTAGCGCCATGAGTGATAAAAGTAAGGAATTGCTGGAGCTGTATCGGGATTTGTTTCAGAAAGTGAAAGAAATCTATCAGCAGGATAACACTCTCACCGTCAAAAGCCTGCTCAGTACCATTAAAAAAGGTAAGGAATATTTGGCGTTAAAGCGCCATGCCGATGAAGAACAGTTGCAGTTGGTAGAGGAATTTCTGCAGCGGGACATCGCCAGTTTTATCGCTGCTCAGACCGAAGATGATCTGAGTTACAGCCCTACGGCGATCACTTTGGAAAATACGCTTTGGCACTGGTTGGGCGAGATCAGTGACCGCAGCCAAGTGGAATGGCATGAGTTAGCTCGGCAATTCAGTCAAAAAGGCGTGTATCACAGTGGTGATATCGTGACGCAAGGTACTCTGACTTGCACCAATTGCGGCTACAAAATGGACATTGAATTTACGGATGTGATCCCTGATTGTCCTGAGTGTGACCATTCAGAGTTTACCCGTGAACCACTGATGCCCTGAGTGCATCAGCGCCTATAAAACAAACGCAGCCTAGGGCTGCGTTTGTTGACAGAGATTAACTCTGTTGTTTTTTCAATTTATCTAGCGCTGCGGCTATCTCTTGCTTACGGCCACTATCTGCCAGTTCCCGCCCTGGACGCGGAGCAGCCTGTAGGGCTTTTTGCAGATATTTTTCGGCCTCATCATAGCGGTCGTCATCTAATAGAAATTCACCGTAGAAGTAGTTGGCATCAATACCATTGGGGTTAATGCTCAACGCCTTTTTCAAAAGCTGTTCGGCTTTATCATCGTCACCAAAACCGATGGGCCAACCTGGTACTTTAAAATAAAGCACCCCCAGACTGGTGTATGCCGAACCCTGCAAGGTCTCGGGCTCACGGGCAATGGCTTTTTCGAAATCAGCTTTAGCAATCTTGGCATATTTCAGCGCCCCGAGTCCGCCGCTAACGCCAGCATAAGTGGAGTTAATGATACCGTGCCAGATGACAATGGCAGTATCTTCCGGGTGGGTTTTTACCGCGTCATCCGCTTGCTTGAGCAGTGCATCAAAGGCCTTTTCCTGCGCATCACCTTTCAACGTGTAATTGTTGACAGCCCACTGCTGTTGCAGCTGTTGTAACGCTTGGTCACTGGCATCGCTGGCTTGGGCGCTGGTGGCGAATACCACACAAGTCGCCAACAACAGATTAAGATACTTCATGATGTTCTCCTGCGGTTTGCGGTGCCGAGGTGGTACCTTGGCAAAAACGTTTGATAATCGGCAGCTGTTTGAGTAGCGACTTGTCCACTACGCTTGGTAACAATCCGTTGATACGTACAAAGAGTGATTCCGGCCAGCCAAGATACACATCGCCTTGGCGGCGTTGAGCCAGTGCCTGACACAGCTGTTCGGCGACCCACTCTGGACTGTCGGTTTTATTACCGAGCTGCTGATTCATATCCTGCATTTCCTGGCTATTCAGTTCGGTGTCTGTAGCGCGAGGGGCGAAATACAATACCGTTACAGAGGTATCTGCTAACTCACGGCGTAGCGCCTCGGTAAAACCATGTAGGCCAGCCTTACTGGCACAATACAGGGTTGAACCGGCACAGCCGATACTACCGAGCACCGAACCCACATTCACTATGGTGGATGGTTTCAGTTGCAACAGTGGTAGCAAGGTGCGGCAGATATTCATGGGGGCCAGCAGGTTAGTACTGATAATACGTTCACTGTCAGCGGCGTTACTGGCGGCCAGCAGTTGTAGTTGATTAACACCAAGACAGTTAATCAGCGTATCTGCTTCAAACGCTTGCGCTGCGTTAAAAAGAGCTTTGAGACCGGCAGTTGCAGTAAGGTCTGCCGTCAGTAATTGATGGCCATTGCCTTCAATTTCATCTTTGAGTACGTTAAGTTTGCTGCTATTGCGGCCACACAGCAGCAACTCATGTCCTTGAACCGCCAGCGCTTTTGTCACGGCGTTGCCAATGCCACCGCTGGCACCGGTGATGACAACTCGTCTGCGATGTATCTTCATCATCTACCTCAGCCGGCTTTGGAGACAGGCGCAACGTCGCTGAGTGTCAATGCCTGCGAGGCATCGAGTTCGCGAAATACATTGCCATACAACCGATAAAAATTATTGGCGGCATGGATAATCAGTTGCTGTTCGGCAGGATCGGTAACGCGGTTCATTAATCCCTCGAAAAAATGCATGTGTTTTTTGTCCAGCTCACCATGGGACTTGAGGTAACTGAATGCTGGTTCTGGCAAACCCAGAGTACTCTGGATCCTGTCGGCAGCTATTAACGCCATATTAATGCTGGTGCCTTCAAGCACATTGACCATTCCGAAGAATCCCAGCGGATTGACGCGACACACCATGTCCCAAGCGTAAGCAACCATCAATTCGGTTGCAAAATTGGGGGTACTGTTACGGGCCTTTTCTTTGTTAAAACCACAGGCGGCAATATCGTTCAATATCCACTCTTGATGGCCTTTTTCCTCATCAATGTATTCGGCAACGGCTTCACGTAGCCATTCTTTGCTTTCTGGCAAGCGTGAACCCACAGCCATTAACAAAGGAGAAGTATGTTTCACATGGTGATAAGCCTGCTGTAAAAACGCGACATATTCCGGCAAGGTGACATTCCCGGCTAGGCAGTGGTTGATAATCGGGGTGTCTAATAGATACTGGCGTCCGGCAGCGGTTTGCAGCTGTAATTCGTCGTAAAAAGCCATAAGCTACCTCGTCTCAGTTACTCATTGGGTTGGATTGATACAGGGTGTCAATCTGTGTCTCAAAAGCC
Organism: Shewanella sp. 4t3-1-2LB; assembly: GCF_017368415.1. NCBI lineage: Bacteria > Pseudomonadati > Pseudomonadota > Gammaproteobacteria > Alteromonadales > Shewanellaceae > Shewanella > Shewanella sp. 4t3-1-2LB. The sequence continues at coordinate 72,268 of NZ_JAFNJD010000003.1, read as the reverse complement.
TGTAACAGCCGTGCTCGTTGCAGACGGCCATTGGCGGTCATGTAAGGTAATAACTGTTTATCATTTAGTCTCAGCCATTGGCGGATCTGGGCATAGTCCGGTAGCTGACTATTGGCCGTTTTTATCCAGTCGGCAACTTGTTGATCTTGTACAATTGACGATGCACTGAGCAGGGCACACAGATAGGGTTTGTCATCTCCCACTACCACGCATTGATTCAATAAGGGTTCCGACATCAGCACCGATTCAACCCATTCAGGGCTGATGTTGCGGCCAAATGAGGAGATCAGTAGATGCTTGCGACGACCATCAATAAATAACCAGTCAGCATCGCAGTGACCGAGGTCGCCGGTATAAACTTCATTGGGGTACCAGCTGTCAGCGTCTCCAGCATAACCCAGATGACAGGCACCACTGACCACAACTTCCTGTTTTTCAATGCGAACTTGACAATGTGGCAGAATTTTACCGGCAGCGCCGATGTAACTAGTGGTAGGGGTATTGAGTGCCACCACAGAACCACATTCTGATAATCCATAACCTTCGTAGACGGGAAGTCCCAGCTGTCGTGCATTGTTGAGCAATTGTGGATCGACCCGACCGCCGCCGACGGCAACAAATTTAAGTGATGGTGGTGCTTGCCACCCTTGCTGACAGGCGGCTACCAGTAACCGCAGTAGCTGCGGGATCAGAATCATCGAATGTGGTTTTACTTCTGCAATACATTGCAGCAACCGCGGACTGTCTAGATTGGAGCTACCTAGCATGCCCCGCTGAGCATCCGTTGGGATAACCACAGTACCGCCACACAACAGCGGACTGTATACCCCGGCAATATTCTCCAATAAGGTACTCAGTGGCAGCAGACAAAGATGTTTGGGATGCGCAATTGCAATGGCGTCAGCCAACGACTGTGCCACTCGCCATTGATGATCTCGGCTGAGGCAGACACCTTTGGGACTTCCTGTTGAACCTGAGGTGAAGGTAATTTTTTTTGTGCCTTCCGGGAGCTGTTCGGTGCTGTTGAAGGGCAATTCCCAACAATGGAAACGTTCCGGTAGCGGCCAAGCGACCACACCAGGTAATGCCTCGTCTAAATCCAGTTTGCACTGGCCAGGCAACAGCAATTCTTCGCTGAGGAGCAGTTCAGCACCAGCCTGTTCAAGACAACTACGGATTTGTTGCGGAGTAAAAAATAGCGGTAATGGCAGACAGACTATGTTGGCTGCATGGCAGGCCAAATCGACAATCACCCAGTCGATACTGTTGCCGCCGTGTAGGGCAACACAGGCAACCTGCTGTTGTTGCAACCAGTTTCCCAAAGCCTCTACACGCTGCGCTAACTGCTGATAATTGAGGTGTTGCTGGCCATTTTCGACCGCATTGACTGTCGGAAACGCTTGTGCGGTCTGACCCAAAAACTCCACAATATTATTCATATTATCTCTCACTTACGACGGATTGCAGCGGCAATACTCAGCGTCTGGAGATTGTAGGTCGCTGCAATTTTTGATAGTCGAGGATCTATGTTGATGATGTCGCAGGCCCGCTGTAGATTGCCTATCATGACTCGCGGGTTATTGCGGTAATAACTGCCCCAAATACTGTAGTCACCATCCAATCTGGCAGGATCTGCAGGACACAGACAATAAGGTTCAAATCCGAGTCGCTGCATCAAGTGCTGTACCTGTTCAGTGGCGGTAAATACCATCCATTCATAACCAGCACCGGCCAGCATCTTTGCCAGCGTGACCATCAACATTGGCCCGAATGCCTTGGTTCCTAAGGCCAAGTTGCCGATTTCAATCAGGCTGTCACGCACAACCGGACGTCTGGCAACTTCAGCCACTAATTGTTCGATTGCCGCAGGCAGATATTGTTCCAAAAATAATGGTTGATTTTGTCCCGGACGCAATCCATAGGCACCGACAGTTTGCCCGTGATGGTTAATTTCAATAAGCCAAGGCAAGAAACTGTGCAGATGTGCATGGTGGACTTGCTGGAATTTCGACGCGATAAATTGCTCTACTACCGCACGTTGACTATGGGTGATGGTTACCAGTTCTAACGAGGGGACAATGGATTGCAGGGAGTGCATGCCAGAATCGATGGCTGCCGACGGTGTCTGCGGCAATTGCTGGGACATAAAGGATACTCCGCTGGTGATATCTCATGATCCACCCTAGCGGAGCCAGCTTAAGGAACACTTATGAAATTCAGATTTAATTAATATTTTGAATTTTTCAATTCACTGAATTTATTTATATTTCTTGTTAACATGGTATATCAAGTGTAACAGTAACAGCGATAGGCTCAATATCAATACTGGCCATTGCCCCCATTTAGCGAACGGGGTGACACCGCTGACTAAATCCACGTTAGCAGTCAGCACTCCTTCCTGGAACTGCGGTAATCTGGCGGTGATATTGCCATATTCGTCAACAACCGCCGTGACACCGTTGTTAGTATCCCGCAGCAAAGGGCGCCCCAACTCAGCCGAGCGCATCTGCGCAATTTCCATATGCTGCAATGGCCCGTTGGATGCACCAAACCAGGCATCATTGGAGACCGTCAGCAGTAACTGAGTATCCGCGGTCACGTTATCTCTTAGCTGTTCGGGAAAGGCAATTTCATAGCAGATCGCTGGGGCCAAACGGAACCCTCCCGCTTGGATGTTTGGTTGCACGTAGGCCCCGCGACTGAAGGAAGACATTGGCAAATTGAATAACGGTGCTAGAGGTCGTAACAAGGCTTCAAACGGGACGAATTCACCTATGGGTAATAGATGATGTTTGCGGTACTGATTAGTACCATTAACCTGATAATCCCCGGCCGTTTGTTGATGGTGATGGGCATTGCCAAGCACAATCAATGAGTTATAAAAGTCCGTTTGATCAAGGCTGACAATCCCCGAGACAATTGCCGTGTTGTTGAGATTGGCGACTTTATTGGCGTTGTCCAGAAACGGTTCGACCATAGATTCTGGTGCTGGAATGGCAGCTTCGGGCCAGATAATAATATCGCTATCAAAATGTGGTCGCGACAAATCCATATATTTCAGTAAGGTGGGCCACAAAGCATTGGGATCCCATTTCATACTCTGGGGGATATTGCCTTGTACCAGCGCAACACTGACCGTGTTGCCGGTACGCTCAATGCCGTTATGATGGGGCGCTTGCCACACCGCCAGAGCCATCAGCGCGATGAGCATCGGCAGACTTATCCAGCGTCTGCGCAATAATAAAACCAAGCTGCCAGCGAGCATTGCCAGCAGCAAGCTGATCCCGAGTGTGCCGATATAGGCCGCTAACGGCTTCAGCGGACCACTATTTTGACTGTAGCCAGCCCATAACCAGGGAAATCCGGTTAGCACCCAGCCGCGCAGCCACTCGGTCAGTATCCAGAGGGCCGGAAACAATGCCAGCGCATTCCAGTGCCTAGCACGGCGTAGTGCCAGCTTCACCCATAATGCGCCAGCAAGTGCTGGGTACAACGCTAGATACAGTGCCAGCAGCGCCATCAGCAACATGGAGACCGGTAAAGGCAAACCTCCATACTGGTAAATACTGACGTGTACCCAACTGATGCCGAAGGCAAAGCTGCCAAAGCCAAAACTCAGCCACAGATAAAAGGCACGTTTAGGCGATGCGCTGTCACTTAACCACAGTACCAACGCCAACGCTAATGGATAGATTGGCCACAGGTCATATGGGGCAAAGGAAAGGCTGGTGGCCGCACCAGCAAAAAACGCGAGCACGGCATTGGCCCAGGGAGATTGCCGGATACGGCTGGCAGATGAGATCACTATGGGTTGTTTTCTTCAGAGTTGTTATTGTCGTCAGGCAGTTTAATGCGTAACTGTAGTAAGCGCCGAGTATCGGCACTGATCACTTTAAATTCAATCCCTTCAATGGTGATTTTTTCATTGCGTTCCGGCAGATGACCAAAGGCATGACTCACCAGCCCGCCAACGGTGTCGAACTCTTCATCACTGAAGTGAGTGTTAAAATTTTCATTGAAATCTTCGATGTGGGTCAGCGCCTTGACCATATAGACTTTGCTGCCTACTTTGCGAATATCCGGTTCCTCGGCTGCATCATGGTCAAATTCGTCTTCAATCTCGCCAACGATCTCTTCCAGAATATCTTCAATGGTGACGAGTCCAGAAACACCCCCATATTCATCAACCACAATCGCCATATGGTAACGTTGACTACGGAACTCCTTCAGCAGCACATCGACCCGTTTACTTTCGGGGACAACAACCGCCGGACGGATCACTTGTTCCAGGGTGAAGGGTTCATCACTGTTATTAAAACCGTATTTAATCAGGTCTTTTGCCAGCAAAATGCCTTCGATGTGATCTTTGTCTTCATTGACGACAGGGAAGCGGGAGTGGGCTGACGAAATAACGGTGTGGAGTACCTCTTCGACAGAATCGTTAAATTGAATGGCAACAATCTGCGAGCGGGGGATCATAATGTCCCGAACTCGAAGATCAGAGACTTCCAAAACACCCTTGATCATCTCGCGGGTATCTTCGGTAATCAGGTCGCGTTGTTCCGCGTCCTGAATGACTTCTACCAATTCGTCGCGATTCTGGGGTTCGCCCATGAACAACTGGCTGACACGATCAAACCAGCCCTTCTTGTGGGCGTTAGTACTCGGGGGGATATCATCACTCATAGTGGTGTCACAGTTCGTGGAAGACGAACTTTTATTGCTCCTTGTAAGGGTCAGAAAAACCTAGGCTTTCAATGAGTTCTGTCTCAATGGCTTCCATTTCTTCAGCTTCGGCGTCATCGATATGATCATAACCTAGCAGATGCAGGCATCCATGCACAACCATATGAGCCCAGTGAGCCTCTAATGGTTTGTGTTGTTCCTGTGCTTCATTCTCAACGACCGGGGCACAAATAACAAGATCCCCGATCAGTGGCAACTCAATGCCGGGAGGTGCTTCAAATGGAAAAGATAGCACGTTAGTGGGCTTGTCTTTACCACGGTAATCCAAATTCAGCTGATGACTTTCGGCTTCATCGACCAGTCGAATCGTCATTTCGGCTTCATCTAAGCGGCCGTCCAGGGCTGTGGTTGCCCAACGTAAAAATTCGGCCTCTGTCGGCAATTGCGTGGATTCAGAGGCAATCTGTAGATCTAGTGTCAGCTCAAGACTCATGTTCGGAGGATTCCGTAATATCAGAAGGTTCGGTCAGTTTATACTGACTATCGTGACGGGCACTGGCGGCCTGTTGGCGTTGTTCATAAGACTCATATGCCTCCACAATCCTCGCCACGACCGGATGACGCACCACATCTTTTGACTGGAAAAAGTTAAAGCTAATTTCATCGACATCGCCGAGCACTTCAATGGCATGACGCAAGCCCGATTTAACATGGCGCGGCAAGTCAATCTGGGTGATGTCACCGGTAATCACCGCTTTGGAATTAAAGCCAATACGGGTCAGGAACATTTTCATCTGTTCCACAGTGGTGTTCTGGCTTTCATCGAGGATGATAAAGGCATCATTCAAAGTCCGGCCACGCATGTAGGCCAGCGGGGCAATTTCAATCACGCTGCGTTCTATCAGGCGTTCGACTTTTTCAAAGCCCAGCATCTCAAATAATGCGTCATATAAAGGTCGCAAGTAAGGGTCGACTTTCTGACTCAGATCCCCCGGCAGAAATCCGAGTTTTTCACCGGCTTCTACCGCTGGTCGGGTCAACAGAATACGCCGCACTTCTTGCCGTTCCAGTGCATCTACCGCTGCGGCGACCGCCAGATAGGTTTTGCCAGTACCCGCCGGGCCAATACCAAAAGTGATATCGTGGCGAACGATGTTAACCACATACTGACTCTGGTTAGGATTACGCGGTTTAATCACACCCTTACGGGTTTTAATAAAATGCTCTTGAGGTTGTTCACTGTCATGGTCAGCTTCTACGGAGATAGCTTCCTGAATGGCAATGTGCACTTTTTCCGGTTCCAGATCCGGCGTGCTGCCTTTGAGTGGTGCGGTTTCTACATATAATGTGCGCAACAAATTGCTGGCGGTCAGGCAACCCTGAGGCTGGCCGACAATCTTAAAATGGTTGTTGCGGTAACTGATCTCGACACCAATACGACGTTCGAGCTGTTTGATATTGTCATCAAATGGGCCGCACAGGGACGCCAGTCGGCGACTATCCGCGGGCTCCATATACAGATCCATGGCGGTTAATTTATGGGACAAATAAAACTCCGATAATAGATTACGCTACACTGCTCAGTTTACGAGCCTCACTGACGAAATGCCATGAGAAAAATGTCATTGGTCAGCAAGCTAAAAGGCGACCGTGGCCGCCTTTTTGTCATCACTAGGGTTGGTAGCGTTTTACCCCAAGTTCATCGGCACTTTGGTGTTTGGCCAAAATATCCACTGGCCGCAGATTGCGCCGCAGATCCATCTGATCTTCACCACGAATGAACTTACCGCGCAGTGAGTTAGGATAAACATCGGTGATCTCCACATCGACAAACGTACCAATGTGTTGGGGTTGACCTTCAAAGTTAACCACGCGGTTGTTTTCAGTGCGGCCACGCAGTTCCATCGGATTTTTCACCGATGGCCCTTCCACCAAAATGCGTTGCACCGTGCCTAACATCTGGCGGCTGTAGCGCATCGCTTGATGCGTAATGGTGTCTTGCAGTCGTGCCAGCCGTTGTTTTTTCTCTTCCAGATCCACATCGTCCGGCAAGTCAGCCGCCGGCGTGCCGGGACGCGCGCTGTAAATAAAACTGAAGCTATGGTCGAAATTCACTTCCTCAATCAGCTTCATTGTGTCTTCAAAATCTGCGGCGGTTTCACCGGGAAAACCGACAATAAAGTCGGAGCTGATCTGGATATCTGGCCGAGCTTTACGCAGACGGCGGATAATCGACTTGTATTCAAGCGCCATATGACCGCGCTTCATTAAGGTCAGAATACGGTCAGAACCTGATTGTACCGGTAGATGCAGGAAGCTCACCAGCTCTGGCGTGTCGGCATAGACATCGATGATGTCCTGGGTGAATTCAATGGGATGGCTGGTGGTGAAGCGGATACGATCTATGCCATCAATCGCCGCAACGTAGCGCAGCAGTTCAGCAAAGGTGCAGATGTCACCATCAAATTTTGCGCCGCGATAGGCGTTGACGTTTTGCCCAAGCAAGTTAACTTCACGCACTCCTTGCTGTGCCAGTTGCGCCACTTCCAGAATAACATCGTCCATTGGCCGGCTGACTTCTTCACCGCGGGTATAAGGTACCACACAGAAAGAACAGTATTTGCTGCAACCTTCCATGATAGAGACAAAGGCTGTGGGGCCTTCGGCACGAGGCTCTGGCAATCGGTCAAATTTTTCGATTTCCGGGAAGCTGACATCAATAACGGCATGACTGCCACTATGTACTTGGTTGATCATCTCTGGCAAACGATGCAAGGTTTGCGGGCCAAACACGATATCAACACAGGGCGCCCGATCTTTGATGGCTTTGCCTTCTTGCGACGCAACACAGCCACCCACACCGATAATCAAGTCCGGATTTTTATCTTTGAGACCTTTCCAGCGACCCAACTGATGGAACACCTTTTCCTGTGCCTTTTCACGAATTGAACAGGTATTGAGCAGCAGCACATCGGCATCTTCTGCTTCGTCTGTCAGGGTATAGCCCTGAAATTCGTTCAACAGGTCGGCCATCTTGGCTGAGTCATACTCATTCATCTGACAGCCCCAGGTTTTGATATGGAGTTTCTTGCTCATCAGTTTTGCGCCGCTCTCACGTACATCAAGGAAAATAGCGCGCCATTTTACCTACAGTTGTCGTCGCTTGCCAACGTTTGCCAGTAGCAAAATGGCATTACCTAGCTCCCCTGTGCTGAGTTGCGGCATAACCGGTTGTTTCTATTGTTGCTGCATGTTGGGTCAGTAATGGTGGATGGCTCGCCATAAAGCGCTGTACCATCTGCTGATTATCACTTTTGGCCGTGTCATAAATATCTGCCACCAGAGCAAAATGTAATTCGCTCATGGTTTCCGCGAATTGTTGATATAAGGCATAATTGACTGAACCTATGTAGGTTACAGTAATCACTTCTAGCTTTTCCGGCAGTTTTTCAGCCTTGCTTTGCAACGGGAACAATGCTCCGACAGCGATAAGTGCGGTGGCAGCAAAGCGGCCAAAGGATGTGATTGCCATATTCTTCTCCTAGGTTGTGATGAACCTGTACCGCACTGTGCAGGTGTTATAGATAGGACACTTAGTGCGAATCAGGAGGTTGGAATTGGGTTGCGAATTATTTCACTTTCGGGGAACGGTCGGCGTTACTAAATCCGGTGGCCGCAGCAAATAGAACGACAACAGCAGGAATGCAACAGTGACAAAACAACATCAACAGCAGGATATTGTCATTATCGGTGGTGGTATGGTGGGCGCCGCCGCAGCTGTGGGACTGGCTCAACTTGGTTTGCGGGTGGCCGTGGTGGAAGCCTGTGCCCCAGAGGCGTATGACCCAGAACAAGCGCTAGATGTCCGAGTATCGGCGGTATCACTGGCATCGGAGAATCTGCTGGCGCGGTTAGGGGCGCTGGAAGGTTTGCTACAGATGCGGCAGGTGGCTTATCGCGGCTTGGAAACCTGGGAAATGGATGGCTGTATCACCCGCTTTCATGCTGAACAGCTGAAATTGTCGCATCTTGGGCACATCGTGGAAAATCGCCTTGTGCAGTTAGCCTTATGGCAGCAGTTTGAGCGCTATGACAAGCTGACGGTTTGCTGTCCGGCGCAGGTTACGCGCATGGTGCGCAGTTGCAGTGGTATCGAAGTGAGTCTGGATAACGGCCTAGTATTGGATAGCCATCTGCTGGTCGGCGCCGATGGTGCCAATTCATTAGTCCGCCAGTGGGCGGGGATTGGCGTGGCGGGTTGGGATTACAGTCAGTCCTGTATGTTAATCAATATCGCCACCGCCGACGATGAACAGGATATTACCTGGCAACAGTTTACCCCGCGTGGCCCGCGTTCTTTGCTGCCACTGCCGGGACATCATGCTTCCCTCGTGTGGTATGACGATGCAAAGATGATCAAAGGGCTGATGCAGTTGTCACCTAAGCAACTGAAGCAAGCCATTGACAGTCATTTCCCGGAGCGACTCAACCGTGATTTTGAAGTGCTGGAACGTGGTAGCTTTCCGTTAACTAGACGCCATGCTAAACAGTATTATCGTGACAACCTAGTGCTGTTGGGGGATGCGGCTCACACCATCAACCCATTGGCGGGACAAGGGGTTAATCTCGGCTTTAAAGACGTGGATACGCTACTGGAAGAGGTCGCATCGGCGTTGAGTGATAACCCTGTCCAGTGGTGGGATAATGCAGTGCTGGCACGCTACCAGCGGCGGCGTTGGTACGATAACCAACTGATGATGACGGGGATGGATCTGTTCTATGCCGGTTTCAGTAATGATATCCTGCCGCTGAAACTGGTGCGCAATCTTGGACTAAAACTGGCGGATATCAATACGCCGGTGAAACAGCAGGTACTCAGATACGCTCTTGGTTTGTCCTGATTATTTGTTGCCAGCGTATTTGCAGTGTTAAAATGCCGCGTTTTTGGTCGCGGCATTGTTATTTTCCGCGATAGGTAAGTGAGAAAAACAGAAAAGATGACCACAATAAAACTGATTGTCGGGCTGGGTAATCCAGGTGCGGAATATGCCCAGACACGGCATAATGCCGGTGCTTGGTATGTGGCACAACTAGCGGGTAATTACGGCGCTAGCTTGATGCCAGAAAGTAAATATTTCGGACTTACCGCCCGTATTACAGTGAAAGGCCGTGATGTACGTCTGTTAGTGCCCACTACTTTCATGAACCTCAGTGGTAAAGCGGTGGGAGCGCTGGCGAGTTTTTTTCGCATTGCGCCAGATGAGATCCTAGTGGCACATGACGAACTGGATATGCCGCCAGGAGTGGCAAAGTTTAAGCTCGGTGGTGGTCATGGCGGTCATAATGGTCTTAAAGATATTATCGCCAGCTTGGGAAACGATAAAAATTTCTACCGGTTGCGTATCGGCATCGGCCATCCGGGCGATAAGAATAAGGTCAGTGGTTACGTACTTGGGAAAGCGCCTCAGGCAGAGCAACAACGTATTGATGCCGCCATTGACGAAGCCCTACGGGCCACCGATATTCTATACGCTGAAGATATGACCAAAGCCATGAACCGCCTGCATGCGTTCAAGGCTGAATAACGAATCAATGACATCAGGCTGCTGGCACACCAGTAGCTGTCCGGTGTAGCAATACCGGAAATTACAGTGAGATAAGGTAACTATCATGGGTTTTAAATGTGGCATCGTTGGTTTGCCCAATGTCGGTAAATCGACACTGTTCAATGCATTAACTAAAGCTGGTATTGAAGCGGCAAATTTCCCTTTTTGTACTATTGAGCCCAATACCGGTGTTGTGCCGGTACCAGACGCACGGCTGCAAGTGCTGGCAGACATAGTGCACCCAGAGCGCGTACTGCCAACCACCATGGAATTTGTGGATATTGCCGGTCTAGTCGCCGGAGCGTCAAAAGGTGAAGGACTGGGTAATAAATTTTTGGCCAATATTCGCGAAACCGATGCTATTGGTCATGTTGTGCGTTGTTTTGAAAATGACAACATTGTGCACGTTGCCAACAAGGTGAATCCGGCCCATGACATCGAAGTGATCAACACGGAACTGGCGCTGGCGGATCTGGATAGCTGTGAACGGGCGATACTGCGGCAGCAGAAACGCGCGAAAGGCGGCGATAAAGACGCCAAGTTTGAAGTGGAAGTGCTGGAAAAGCTCAAGCCGGTATTGGATGAAGGCCACATGCTGCGAACTCTCGATCTCTCAAAAGAAGAGTTAGAAGCGGTGGCTTATCTGAACTTCCTGACGTTAAAGCCTACCATGTATATCGCCAACGTTGCTGAAGATGGTTTTGAAAACAACCCCCATCTGGAGGTGGTGCGCGCTATTGCCGAGAAAGAACGGGCGGTGGTGGTGCCGGTTTGCGCTGCTATTGAATCTGAACTGGCGGAAATGGAAGATACTGATCGTCAGGAATTTATGGCCGATATGGGGCTAGAAGAACCCGGTCTTGATCGGGTGATCCGCGCCGGTTATGAGCTGCTGGATCTGCAAACCTATTTTACCGCTGGGGTGAAAGAAGTGCGCGCTTGGACCATTCCAGTGGGAGCTTCTGCACCGCAGGCAGCAGGTAAAATCCATACTGATTTTGAACGTGGCTTTATCCGTGCTCAAGTGGTTTCTTATGACGACTTTGTGCAGTTTAAAGGCGAGAATGGCGCAAAAGAAGCCGGTAAGCTGCGGGTGGAAGGCAAGACTTATATCGTCCAGGACGGGGATGTCATGCATTTCCTGTTCAACGTTTAAGGTGCGTAAAAACGCAATAAATTGTCGCGATTTGCATATCTGATGTGCAGTTTGGTGAGATTCTAAGCGAATGGCGGGAGTGCCGGGCTTCAGCCCGAAAAAGCTGTTGACCTGTAATACCTGAATAAGCATAATACGCCCCGTCCTCTCGGCAGAGGGGCGTCAAGTTATCGTGGCTATGTAGCTCAGCTGGTTAGAGCACAGCACTCATAATGCTGGGGTCGCAGGTTCAAGTCCCGCCATAGCCACCATCCTTCTCGGATGTTAAAAGAGATAAATGCGGGAGTGGTGAAATTGGTAGACACGCCAGATTTAGGTTCTGGTGCCGCAAGGTGTGAGAGTTCAAGTCTCTCCTCCCGTACCATCTTTCCTGTTATAGGAAAGCAGCCATAGAGATAACTTGCAGGTGGGGTATCGCCAAGCGGTAAGGCACCGGGTTTTGATCCCGGCATTCCCAGGTTCGAATCCTGGTACCCCAGCCATTTTTTCATAGTGTTATCTTGGGGTATCGCCAAGCGGTAAGGCACCGGATTCTGATTCCGGCATACCTAGGTTCGAATCCTAGTACCCCAGCCAATATGGCTATGTAGCTCAGCTGGTTAGAGCACAGCACTCATAATGCTGGGGTCGCAGGTTCAAGTCCCGCCATAGCCACCATGTTGCACTGTATGCCTGCAGTGAAATATCAGGCCTTCAGCCGTAAAGCTGACTTTTGGGGTATCGCCAAGCGGTAAGGCACCGGGTTTTGATCCCGGCATCCCCAGGTTCGAATCCTGGTACCCCAGCCATATTCATGTAACGATTTTTGGGGTATCGCCAAGCGGTAAGGCACCGGATTCTGATTCCGGCATACCTAGGTTCGAATCCTAGTACCCCAGCCAATACAATGAAGCCCGTCCCATAAGACGGGCTTTTTGCTGTCTTTGTTTGAAGTATCTGGACGCTAGCCATAAAAAAACGCACCCTTAGGTGCGTTTCTATTATCACTGCGCAATTACTGGTGAAACATTGCAGAGATAGATTCTTCATTGCTAACGCGGCGAATGGCTTCCGCCAGTATGCCAGACATGGTGAGTTGTTTGACTTTACCACTGGCAGCAATTTCCGGGCGCAACGGGATGGTATCTGTCACTATCACTTCATCGATCACGGAATTGGTGATGTTTTGCAGCGCGGCACCAGAGAATACTGGGTGTGTAGCATAAGCAAAGACGCGGTTGGCACCGTGTTCTTTCAACGCTTCAGCGGCTTTACATAGCGTGCCGCCAGTATCAATCATATCGTCAACGATAATGCAGTCACGCCCCTGTACGTCACCAATAATATGCATCACTTGGGCAACGTTTGCCTGCGGACGACGTTTATCAATAATCGCTAGGTCGGTATCGTCCAGCAACTTCGCAATAGCACGGGCACGTACCACACCGCCGATATCTGGGGATACCACAACAGGGGTTTCCAGTTTTTTCTCCAGCATGTCTTCCAACAGCACTGGACTACCGAAAACGTTATCTACTGGCACGTCAAAGAATCCCTGGATCTGTTCCGCATGTAGGTCACAGGTCAGTACGCGGTCTACACCAACACTTGACAGAAAGTCGGCCACGACTTTGGCAGTAATTGGTACACGGGCGCTACGGACACGGCGATCCTGACGGGCATAACCAAAATAGGGAACCACAGCGGTAATACGGCCAGCAGAGGCACGACGCAGGGCATCGACCATCACAACCAGTTCCATCAGGTTGTCATTGGTTGGCGCACAGGTGGATTGAATGATAAAGACGTCAGCACCACGAACGTTTTCGTTGATCTGGACACTGATTTCTCCATCGCTGAAACGGCCTACCGTGGCGTCTCCTAGTTTACAAAACAGACGGTCTGCTATCTTTTTAGCAAGACTGGGGGTAGCGTTCCCAGCAAAGAGCTTTATGTCGGGCACTTTAATGAACCTCGGGCGTTTGCATTATTGTGATCTGGAGGGACAAGTGACAAGCTGTGCCCCTGAAGAAACTGTTCAGCACCGCGTCAGACGGCGCTGTAACGGCGAAATATTTGTTCCTTTTGCCACAAATCCGTGGAATGTCGTTGGCATTTGTGCCAGACACTCCAGCGCTTGTTGCTGCGTTTTGAATTCCCCGAACACACAGGCGCCTGTTCCGGTCATTCTTGACGGGGCATATTCTAGCAGCCACGCCAACGCCTTGGCAACTTGAGGAAAGGCGTTACACACCAGTGTTTGACAGTCATTTTTCCAATTTGCGGACAATAGTTCTGTCAGCGAAACCTTTGGCGTATCTCTTGGCAAATCAGGATGCTGAAAAATTTCTGCCGTCGAAACATGGACATCGGGGGCTATTACTAGATACCAGTGTTCCGGAATATCAACGGCTTGAAGTTTTTCGCCAACACCTTCAGCAAACGCAGCATGGCCGTGGATGAAGATAGGAACATCAGCCCCCAGCTTGAGCCCTAGGGCCGCCAACTGCTGATTGTCGAGCCCCGTTTGCCACAGTGAATTGAGTGCCACTAATGTGGTGGCCGCATCGGATGAACCGCCGCCAACACCACCGCCCATCGGCAGTTTTTTATCCAACCAGATTTCAGCGCCAAGATGGGTTCCAGTTTGTTGTTGGAGCAAATTTGCCGCTTTGACTATCAAATTGTCGGCATCAGCAATACTGCTCGGGAGGTTGGAGTGCAGCGAGATTTTGCTACCGGTAGTGATCTTAAAATCCAGCAGATCGCCATGTTCTAAGAATTGAAATAACGTTTGTAACTCGTGATAACCGTCAGCTCGACGCCCGTTGATATGCAGAAACAGGTTGAGTTTGGCTGGTGCCGGCCAGCCTAAGGAAAGTGTTTGGGTCATAAACGCTGATTGTCCATGGGCACTTGCACGTTGGTCAGTGCCTGCCATTGATTCAATTGGATTTTTAACTGTAAATTGCCACGATCTAACCGTAGCAGACGTGGCACCGTGGTACCGCTTTGCGGCTGCCAGCCCTGATATTGAATGCGCCAAGGTGGCAAAACACTGGCATCGGTGAGTTGCAGCGGGCGTCCATTAACATCGCGACTGACCTGATAGTCATCACTGACAATTCCCAGAATCCACTGTGGCAGTTGTGTTAATGGAAATTGCCAGTGCCCGAGCCGGTTTAACAACGCCTGCGGATCGTCCCCCTCATAGCTATTACCATCGACTTCCAGTTTGGCGTACCCCTCACGGCTGCTAAGTGTCAGTACGCTGGTTCCCAGCATAGTGGTCAGCTTTAGCTCATCGTTATCGGGCGTGTGTAGCCAGTATAAGTTAGTACTAAAACTTTCCTTGGACGATTTTACCGCTAGCTTTCCCTGCAATTCCCAAGCACTTGCAGCCGCCGGGCTAGTGACTTGTGTCGCCACCCAGTTTTTGTCCGCCAAACTACTGCAGCCGCTCACGAAAATGGTCATGATAATCCACAGCAACACTTGTATTGTCGGGCGGTAGTATGTGCAATTTGTGATGTTGGTCAAAATATTCGCCACTCATCGACCATAAATGATGGCCTATGATACGGGGGCTTAGCGGTCAGACACAACCTGTGCGTGATGACCTTTTTATCAGCAATCGCTGTTATAGCGCGGCTTGCCGCGTCATCAAGGTTAATTGCCTGATAAAATTAACCCTTTATTCACTAATAAACCTTTATTCGGTTTTGTTAAGCGTATTCTGTTTTTAGCTGGGGCAATTCAGTAGAATGGCCGCATCTTAACAAGACGCCAAGAGTCCAGAACGAGTCAGATGAGCCTTGTAGCAATTGGTATTAACCACAAAACTGCCACTGTCGACCTGCGTGAAAAAGTAGCCTTTGCCCCGGACAAGATCCATGAAGCCATGAGAAGCCTCGCCCAAGAGACGGCTTCTGGTGAAGCGGTGATAGTGTCCACGTGTAACCGCACTGAGCTGTACTGTAACACTCAGGATGTGGCGCGGGTGGTTTCCTGGCTGGAGCAGTATCATTCTCTGAGCCACGACGAAGTGGCACCGTGTCTTTATGAATTTCAAGGCCAGAAAGCCGTTCAGCATCTCATGCGGGTGGCATCTGGTCTAGATTCACTGGTGTTAGGTGAACCGCAAATCCTTGGACAGGTGAAACAGGCATTTGTCAAAGCCAAAGAGTCTGGTACCGTGGCCATGACCATGGATCGTCTGTTCCAGAACACCTTCTCTGTCGCCAAGAAAGTGCGCACCGAAACGGAAATTGGCACTGCCGCTGTGTCGGTCGCATTTGCCGCAGTGAGCATGGCAAAACATATTTTCTCATCGCTGGCGACCACCAAAGCCTTGCTTATTGGGGCCGGTGAAACCATTGAACTGGTGGCCCGCCATCTCAAGGAAAATGGTGTTGCCAGTATGGTGGTGGCAAACCGCACTTTGTCGCGTGCCGAAGCCATGTGTGAAGAGTTTGGTGCCCAAGCGATCACCTTGGAACAGATCCCAGATTTTCTCCCTAAAGCCGATATCGTGATATCCTCTACCGCCAGCCCGTTACCTATACTGGGTAAAGGCATGGTGGAAAAAGCGCTGAAGCAGCGCCGCCATCAACCTATGTTACTGGTTGATATTGCGGTTCCCCGTGATATTGAAGCAGAAGTCGCCGATCTGGATGCGGCTTATCTGTACACGGTTGACGATCTGCAAAGCATAGTGGAACAGAATATGGCCTCTCGACGTGAGGCCGCCGAGCAAGCGGAACTTATCGCCGAAGAGCAATCACTGCAGTTTATGGAGTGGGTGCGCTCGCTAGAGTCCGTTGACAGCATTCGAGAGTACCGTACCCACTGCATGGATATTAAGGATGAGCTGTTAGAGAGAGCTATCAACAGGTTAGGGCAGGGCGCGGATGCCGAAGAGGTAATGCGCGAACTGGCTAACCGCCTCACTAATCGACTTATTCATGCACCGACACAGGCGCTAACTGTCGCCAGTCGTCACGGCGATCTCAATGCACTTGGTCAGTTAAGAACCGCGCTCGGTTTAGATAAAGACTAAGGTTAGCAACTGAATGAAGGATTCCGTTATCCGTAAGCTGGAAGGCTTACAGGAGCGTTATGAAGAAGTACAGGCACTGCTCAGTGAAGCAGATGTCATCAGCGATCAGGATCGATTTCGTACCCTGTCCCGTGAGTATTCCCAATTAGAAGATGTGGTGAAAGGATTCCGTCACTTCCAGCAGGCATTGGCGGATCTGCATACCGCCGAGGAGATGCTGCAGGAAGACGACCCTGATATGCGCGAAATGGCGCAGGACGAGCTGAAAGCGGCCAAAGCCCGCTTGGAACAGCTGGAAGGGGAATTGCAGATCCTGCTGCTCCCCAAAGATCCTAACGATGATACCAACGCTTTCTTGGAAGTTCGTGCCGGTACTGGCGGTGATGAAGCCGCACTGTTTGCTGGGGATCTGTTCCGTATGTACAGCCGCTACGCCGAAGCCCGGCGTTGGCAGGTGGAAGTCGTCAGTGCCAGCGAGGGCGAGCATGGTGGCTTTAAAGAAGTAATTGCTAGAGTCAGCGGTGATGGCGTGTATGGTCGCTTGAAGTTTGAATCGGGGGGGCATCGCGTACAACGGGTACCGGAAACCGAGTCACAGGGCCGCGTGCATACCTCCGCCTGCACGGTAGCCGTGATGCACGAAGTGCCAGAAGCACAAGCGGTAGAAATTAATCCTGCCGAACTGCGTATTGACACTTTCCGATCTTCCGGGGCCGGTGGTCAGCACGTCAATAAAACTGATTCTGCCATTCGTATCACTCACTTACCAACAGGTTTGGTGGTGGAATGTCAGGATGAGCGTTCGCAGCACAAAAACAAGGCGCGGGCCATGAGTGTGCTGGCTGCACGTCTGCAGGCGAGAGAAGATGAAAAACGCGCCAGTGAGGAAGCGTCGACTCGTCGCTCATTGGTCGGCAGCGGTGATCGCTCCGAGCGGATCCGCACCTATAATTTTCCTCAAGGGCGTGTCAGTGAACATCGAATTAACCTGACGTTATACCGTCTGAATGAAGTCATGGAAGGCGATCTGGATCAACTGATTGACCCGTTACTTCAGGAATATCAAGCCGATCAGTTGGCCGCACTCTCCGAAGAATAAGGACTGATGTCGTGACCAGAACTACAATCGCAGAAGCCCTGCAATGGGCTTCCTCTGTATTGTCCGCAACGTCAGAATCTGCTCACGTGGATGCTGAAGTATTGTTGTTACACTGCCTCGGAAAGAATCGTAGTTTTATCTATGCCTGGCCTGAACGGCAATTAACTGACGAACAACATAAGCAATTGCAACAGATGGTGGCGCGCCGCGCGCAAGGTGTGCCGGTAGCACATATTGTGGGTGAGCGCGAATTCTGGTCTCTGCCATTTATTGTCAACGAGTCTACCTTAATTCCGCGACCTGACACTGAAATCCTGGTAGAAACCGCGTTAAATCTGCCGCTAGCGGAAAACGCGGCAGTCTTAGACCTTGGGACGGGTACAGGGGCTATCGCACTGGCATTGGCCCATGAACGTCCACAATGGCAAGTGTGCGCGGTAGATAATGTTGGTGCCGCAGTAGAACTGGCCAAGGCTAATCGTAAGAACCTGGCTTTGCCTCAGGTTGAGATCCTTAAAAGCGACTGGTTCTCTGAGCTTGCGGGGCGTAAATTTCAACTGATAGCGTCCAATCCTCCCTACATTGAAGAAAATGATGAACATCTGGCACAGGGCGATGTGCGTTTTGAGCCTCGCAGTGCATTAACAGCAGGTCAGCAAGGGTTTGCCGCTTTGTTTCATATTGCCGAGCATGCCCGTGAATTTTTGCTGCCAGGTGGTTATCTGTTACTGGAACATGGTTTTACCCAAGGTCGGCGGCTGCGCGAAAAACTCAATGAACTAGGATATCTGCAGGTGGCGACGGTTCGGGATTTTGGCTCCAATGAGCGTTGTACCTTAGGTTTTTGGCCGGGGTAATCGTTCCTCCACTTGAAAATCGGCGACTTAGCCACCATCTACTTCACTGTGGAACCCGCGAACGGACAATCGTTTGGACGTGGGAGAACCATAGGGTAAACTGACGCCTTCTTTTCGCATCGGCGGTTTACAAATGGATAATTTTTACAGTGTTTACTCGGGAATTAAGTACTTTCACTTGCTGATGATTGGCCTGAGTGTCACCTTTCTCAGTGTGCGCTTCGTGTTAAGCCTCGGGCAATCTGCATGGATGGATAAAAAGTTATTAAGGATTGCTCCGCATGTGATTGATACCTTGCTGCTGCTCTCCGGCGTAACCCTGTGCTTTATGATCAAGCAATATCCATTTGTCGACACCTGGATGACCGAGAAGCTGGCGGCAGTCGTCGCATATATTGTGTTGGCCATTGCTGCCATGAAAAGCTCCCGCGGCATGTTATTCCGCATCTTTGCTTTCCTCGGTGCTATCGGTTGGCTGGTATTTGCGGCTAAAGTGGCTTACATCAAACAAGCGGTATTTTTAGGGTAATGCAAAGATTTCCTTCAGACGACAAAGCGCTTTCCCTGCCGGAAACCGCATTTGAAATGTGTCAGTATCTGGGGTTCAGTGACCTCAAACAGGTACAGTGGGCTTGGTATGAGCTTTCGGGCGCGGTGTTGAGCCATTATCTGTTTGATGAAGAACAGCGTTTTGCGGCGTTATTGAAATGGTTTTATCAGGATCTGCGTTTCTGTGAAAAAGCGGAATATTTCTCCCGTGATGCCGCAGATTTGGGGCGTTGTCTGCAAAGCCGACAAGGCAACAGCACTACGCTTGCGACGGCACTTATGTTGCTTGGGCGAGAGCTGGATCTGAAAACCGCGCTGATCTTGTTGCCGGGAACCACGGTAATGTCCTGCCAGTTAGCGGGAGAACTCCATTACATTGACCCATTGACCGGTAACCGCCTTAATCGGAAACAGTTGCATGCGCTGGTACGCGGTGAACTAGGCAACTGGGCTGCTATGAAGGATAGCTATCTCAAACCTGCCTCTGTCAAACAGGTGTTAACTCGACTGCTGCATGAACTTAAAGCCGGTTGCATTGTTGAGCACAGATTTGAGTCGGCACTGGAATGTTGTAATCTGCTCCTCGACTGGTATCCAGATGATCTAAATCTGCACCGTGAACGTGCTTTTATTGCGCAGCAGTTGGGCGCCATTCAGGTGGCAACGGCTGATCTGCAGTATTTTATCGATAACAATCCGCATGATCCGATAGTCGAACTGGTGAAAATGCAGTTACAGGAACTCGGTGAAGAAACTCAGGTATTTCACTGATATTCAACAGCGGTTACGCCAATTACACTATGTTATCTACACGGAACATAATCACTATTTAGGGAGAGCCTCTGCCTTATGACGACCGCTCTGGTTACCAACGACGCAACGGCGCTGGGAATTTTGGCCGCCATACTGGGATTTGTGTTTTACACGAACAGCAGTGAACATCCATTCTGGCAAAAGTTTTACCGTTTTGTTCCGGCGCTGCTGCTCTGCTATTTTTTGCCGTCGCTGCTGAACACTTTTGGCATTATCGATGGCCATAGCTCTAAACTCTATTTCGTCGCTTCCCGTTATCTGTTACCTGCCTGTCTGGTGCTGCTTATTCTCAGTGTAGATCTGAAAGCCATTCTTAGTCTCGGTCCCAAGGCGTTGGTGATGTTTCTGACGGGCACTTTCGGCATTGTGATTGGCGGTCCAGTAGCGCTGTTGCTGATGTCGCTTGTTGATCCATCATTAACAGGAGGCCATGGGCCAGACGCTGTATGGCGCGGTATGACTACCTTGGCCGGGAGCTGGATTGGCGGTGGTGCCAATCAGGCAGCGATGAAAGAAGTCTACGAAGTTGGTGGTAACATCTTTTCGGTAATGGTGACGGTGGATGTGATCGTCGCCAATATCTGGATGGCCGTGTTGCTTTTTCTGGCGGCTAATGCCAAAACCATTGATGCTAAAACCGGTGCTGATACCCGTGCAATTGATGCCCTGCGCCACAAAGTGGAAACGTACCATGCGGAGAATGCTCGGATCCCCAGTCTGCGAGATCTCATGCTGATAGTGGCCATCGGCTTTGGCGTCACCGGGATTGCGCATATGTGTGCTGACTGGCTAGCACCTTTCTTCAGTGAACACTATCCGTGGACGGAAAAATACAGCCTGACTTCGTCATTTTTCTGGCTGGTAGTCATTGTTACTACCATAGGACTGGCCTTGTCTTTTACGCCATTACGGCATTATGAGGCCGCGGGCGCTTCCAAAGTGGGCTCTGCATTTTTGTATGTGCTCGTGGCAACCATTGGCCTGCATATGGATGTCACTAAAATAATGGATACGCCAGAGTATTTTTTGCTTGGCATTATCTGGATGATTGTCCATGCGGGATTAATGCTGCTGGTGGCGAAACTTATCCGTGCGCCGCTGTTTTATATGGCGGTAGGTAGTCAGGCCAATGTTGGGGGCGCGGCATCAGCACCGGTGGTAGCTGCCGCGTTTCATCCAGCGCTGGCACCGGTAGGCGTGTTGTTGGCGGTATTCGGTTACGCGCTAGGGACTTACATGGCTTGGCTCTGTGGTCAGCTGTTACAAGTGGTAGCGAGTTGGTAAAGAATTTTTTTATGAATATTCATGTGCTGCAGGGCAGCCATTGAGAGAGATGCGGTGATGACCATGAAAAACATCAAGCTCGGCAATATTGAGATCGCTAACGACAAGCCATTTGTGCTATTTGGTGGCATGAACGTGCTGGAATCGCGAGATCTGGCGCTACGAATTGCAGAAACCTACGCCGAAGTGACTCAGAAACTCGGTATCCCTTATGTATTCAAGGCCTCGTTCGACAAGGCAAATCGCTCCTCTATCAACTCCTATCGGGGACCTGGTATGGAAGAAGGGTTGAAGATCTTTCAGGAGATCAAAGACACCTTTAACTTGCCGTTGATCACCGATGTGCATGAGCCATATCAATGTGCGCCAGTGGCCGAAGTGGTTGATATCATCCAGTTGCCAGCGTTTTTGGCTCGGCAAACGGATTTAGTGGTAGCCATGGCCAAGACCGGGGCCATTATTAACGTGAAAAAACCGCAATTCCTCGCGCCCCATGAAATGCGCCACATCATCAAAAAATTCAATGAAGCTGGCAATGATGAGATCATACTGTGTGAACGTGGCAGTTGCTTTGGCTACAACAATCTTGTGGTGGACATGCTGGGTATGGATGAGATGAAGCAGAGTGGTTACCCGGTTATATTTGATGCCACCCATGCACTGCAGCGCCCAGGTGGCCGCGCAGACTCCGCTGGAGGTCGCCGTGCCCAAGCCACAGAATTGGCGCGCAGCGGGATGGCGTTAGGGCTTGCGGGGTTGTTTATTGAGGCGCATCCTGATCCCGACAATGCCAAGTGCGATGGCCCCTGTGCGCTGCCGTTGCATCTGCTGGAAGCCTATCTAAGCCAGATGAAAGCGGTTGATGATTTAGTGAAAGCTTTTCCGGTGTTGGATACCAGCAAGTGACCGTAAGCCGCAGTGACCTGTAATATGCTCAAATGCCCGGTAGTTGCTGGGCATTTTTGTGTCTTTTTTCAAATTCTCGTCTGGATCAAATCATGTGGATTCTGTTTACCCTGATGGCTGCTTTTATGCAGGCATGGCGCAATGCTTTTCAAAGTCGACTGAGTCGGGATGTTAAAATTGCCGGGGTGACATTAGCGAGGTTTCTGTATGCCAGTCCGTTGGCAGCGCTTTATTTGGGGCTACTGTATCTGTGGCAACCTGCTCCGTGGCCGCAACTATGGGGTTTAGGTGGATTGTATATTTTAGGCGCGGCCTTGATGCAGATCCTTGCTACCGCATTAATGGTAAAGCTGTTTAAGCTGAAAAACTTTGCCGTGGGGGCTGGTCTGGCAAAAAGTGAAGCGTTGGTGGCAGCGATCCTTGGGACATTCATCTTTGGCACACATCTAAGTTTATTGGGATGGGTCGGTGTCTTTATCGGGGCGCTGGCGGTATTCCTGCTGAGTGTCGGTGATAGTTGGCGCAGCATGTCTTGGTCCACGGTGTTGCTGGGGATAGCGTGTGGCAGCGGCTTGGCGCTGACCTCCTTGTGGGTGCGTGAAGCTAGTCTGGTGTTGGGCTTGCCTTTTCCCCATCGTGCGGCCTGGGTGTTATTGCTGGTGATCCTGACGCAAACGTTGCTGTTACTGCTTTGGTTGTGGTTGACGGATCGCAATACCTTACAAGCGCTTTGGCAGCGTCCTAAGCTGACCGTCGCTACCAGCATCAGTAGTTTTATGGGGTCGCTTGGCTGGTTCAGCGCTATGTCGTTAACGGCGGTGCCTTATGTGAAGACGCTTGGACAGGTGGAAGTGTTTTTCATGATGTTTATCTCTTACTTCTGGCTGAGGGAAAAAGTAAGAGTTAAAGATATTGGCGGCCTGTTGTTGATTGCCTTGGCCGCCATTTTAGTGTTGTGGCGTTAACTTATTCAGCGGCGACTGGATCAAGTCCTGCCTGACGAATACTGGTAATCACGTATGGGGTATCTGAGGCAAGATAGTGGATTAACGCTGCGGCTTCTTGCGGATGCAGGCTGCTCTTGGTTACTCCGGCAGAAAAAGTAGTTACTTTTTGATATTTGCTAGGGATAGGACCAACCAATTCAGCCCCTTGAATGGGTAATATTTCGCTGATTTGTTGGAACCCGATTTCCAGTTGTCCATCAGCGACTAAACTGGCAACGCGTTTACTTAATACCCGGGTACTTTTCGGTTCGATCATTTGCCACAGGCCCATCTCCGGCCACAGTTTAGTCGACAAATAAGTACCGCTGGCACTGGCGGAATAGCCAATAGTTTTGGCTTCATGCAGCACCTTAATGAAGTTTTCTGGCGTACTGATATCCGGTTTTTTGGCCCCTTTTTTCACACACATGCCAATGCGTGAGCGCACTAAGTCTGTGCGAGTATCTTTACTGACGAAGTCTTTATTGGTCAGTTTATCCAGTGAACTACGAGACAGGATCAGTACATCAAACTGTTCGCCGCGCTTGAGTCGCTCAGGAATCGAGTCCACCGCACCACCTGACGATGAGCCATAAGAGATATCGATGTCCAGCCCGGTATCTTTTTCCAGTTGCGGCTCCATGGCGGTGAGAGTGCCAGCAAATCCTCCAGAAGTGATAACTTTGAGTTTTACAGCGGCTTCAGCAGCATAACTACCCAAACTTAATATCGCGGCCAATAACACCGGCCCTAAACGATAAAAAATACCTTTCATAGTGTCATCCTTTGTTATTAAAAGGTGCGGTCCGCCGGAGCGGACCGCGGGGGTAGGCACCTAAGTGCCTTAGGGACGTTATTTCTATTTCTTCAATGCGTTTTCGGCAGCGTTTTCACCGGCAATTTTGCCAAATACCACGGTGTCAGCGATGGCGTTACCACCCAGACGGTTGTATCCATGTACACCGCCAGTTACTTCTCCGGCTGCATAAAGACCTTTGATTGGCCAGCTCTGCAGATCGAGTACTTCGGCTTTGGTGTCAATGGCAACACCGCCCATAGTGTGGTGGATACCAGGGGCAACCTTTACTGCATAGTAGGGAGGTTGTGTCAGGTTTAATGGCATGTCTTCACGGTGGAAGGCTTTATCGTCGCCGGTTTTCTGATATTCGTTGTAGTCAGAAATGGTACCAGCTAACAGTTTGGCGTCCATTTTGGTTAGCTTAGCCAAGTCTGCAATGGTGTCTGCTTTTTTAAGCATCTGTAAGTGGTCATAGCCGCGCACCATTTTGGCTTTTTTATACAGTTGATTATCAAATACCAACCAAGCAAATTTCCCTGGTTGCTTCAGAATGGCATCAGACGCACGGTCACGAGTGGTCAATTCACTAACAAAACGTTTACCTTCAGCGTTGACCATAATGGCACCAACACCGCGTACTGTTTCTGAAATCAGAATACGGCTGTCCATTCCGATAGTTGGGTGAGCCTGGATCCAGTCAATATCTGTCATGCTGGCACCAATCTCTTTGGCCATATTGATACCATCACCAGTAGCGGTAATGTTGTTGGAACTGGTCATGTCTTTAAAGGTTGGACGGTAGAAGGCTATCATCTGTTTGTTATAGCCATAGCCGCCGGTAGTTAATACGACTGACTTAGCACTCAGCATGTAATAACCACTGTGTTTCCCGTGTACCACTACCCCAACAATCTGGTGGTCGTCGTTAAGTACCAGTTTTTCTGCACGGGAGTTCAGGCGGGTTTCTACGCCATATTTGTCTGCTGCTTTGCGCAGTGCCTGGACGATAGTCGGACCTGCACTACGACCATCTGCAGGTCGATGCGTACGGTCAACGCGAGCACCACCAGAGCGCTTCAGGTCATCCATGTTGACGCCTAAAGACTCTAGCCATTTCACCCCTGCGGCTGATTGTTCAGCAAGAATTTCCACTAATTTAGGGTCATTGGCATAGCGGCCGCCCTTCATTGTGTCTTCCACAAACCATTCCACTTTGTCTTCTACGTGGTGGGCTTTTTGTTGTGGTGTTCCAACGGCGTTCATACCACCCGCAGCCAACATAGAGTTACCGCCACTGAACGGCGCTTTTTCTACGAGAATGACTTTGGCACCAGCTTGTTTTGCCGCAATTGCGGCGTTATAGCCGGCACTGCCTGCACCGATAACAACAACATCTGTGCTCTCGATAGGGCCTTTAGCGATAGCTTGCTGAATTTTTTCCTGATCCCATTTTGCATCCCAAGCTTCTTTTTTCTTGGCATCATTAAATGGAATTTTAAGATCGAAAGAGTGACATTCATTACAGTAAACTTTTGACTGCTCATGGCCCTTATGGCAGCTCGTACAATGGATGTCGCCCAAGTGCGAATTATGTGGATCGATCTTTAATTTTGGATTTTTCAGCGCTGAATAGTCACCATGACAGCTCAGGCATTGCCCATTAATATAGTTTTCACTGTCATCGGCAACTTTCCCTGGCGTTTGATGACAAGTTTTACAACCATCACCTTTGTCTTTGTGAAACGAGGCTAAATCATTAGCTTTAGCTTCTGCATTGCCGATACCGGCTAGACACATTAGGATCAAACCACTTAACACTGCAAATTTCATGATGTTCCCTTTTTCTTGTATAGATAAAACTTAGTATATGGTGCAGGTTATTCATGATTAAAAAGTTGAATTAGATCTGCTTTATTTTTTGTTTATTTATTATTTAAGTTGGTTTAAGAAAAAATTAACTCAAGCTTTAAATATTTTTTAATGCTGTTTTTTAAATTCTTAAGATGGTTTTAGATCTAGTTAATTGTGATCGGGTTGTAATTCTTTTATTGACTATTTTATCTATTCTTTGCAGCGATTTTTATAGTTACCACAGGAATATTTTTCAATGAAAAAAACAATTCTGGCAGTCAGTCTTATTACCGCCGCTTTCCCTGTTTCTCATGCATTTGCGAACGAAACTCAGTTTTACGGTCGTGCATGGCTTGGGTTAACATACTCAGATAATGGATTACTTGCCAATCGCAAAGAGAATGGCACCCAGCTTGAGAATTTTGCCTCTTTCATCGGTTTGAAAGGGGAAGAAAAATTAAATGATAGTTTGAAACTTATTTATGTTGCTGAAGCCGGAACCGAAGGTTACTACGAAACATCAGAACTATTTACTGCGAGAAATACCTATATTGGTGTTGCTGGTAATTATGGCTCAATGGTTTTTGGTCGTAATGATACCGTGTTTAAGAAAACAGAAGGTAAAGTAGATCAGTTTAATATTACATCTGCAGATATGGCCAAGTTGATTTCTGGAAATGATCGTCTTGGTGATTCTGTTACTTATTATTCTCCGAAATTATCAGGGATTCAATTCGGTGCCAGTTATCAATTCGCTGACAATGTCGATAACAGTTCAGGTAACTATGCCCTGAGTGCTACTTTAGGCGACAGTCATCTTAAGAAAGATAACTATTATGTGGCATTGGCCTATGCTGATGGTTTAAATCAGTTAGACGCATATCGTGTGGTGGGTGGTGTTAAGTTAGCGGGTATTCATTGGGGCGCACTGGTTCAACACGCTAAATCAGACAAATATGAAAATCTTGATGGCAATAGCTATATGT
The DNA here is from genome assembly GCF_017368415.1 of Shewanella sp. 4t3-1-2LB. Taxonomy (NCBI): domain Bacteria; kingdom Pseudomonadati; phylum Pseudomonadota; class Gammaproteobacteria; order Alteromonadales; family Shewanellaceae; genus Shewanella; species Shewanella sp. 4t3-1-2LB. The sequence goes on along the minus strand of NZ_JAFNJD010000003.1, from coordinate 45,652 downwards.
TGAGTGCGGCTTTGCCTTTTGATCAGTACCAAGTGAAAGTGCAGTATCTCTATGACCGAGCCGGTTTAGGTAAAGTCACTAGCAATATTGCAGATAAAAAAAGTGTCACTGATACCAGCAGTTACCTGTTGTCTTTAGGGTTGGATTACATGCCATCCAAAGCGACCACTATCGGTGTGATTGCCAGCTACCTTAACGGTGATGTCACTGACAAAAATGGTTATCGGGACTATGACGACAACCAATTTACTGTCTATTTAAAACAGATTTTTTAACTATCCCGCGTGTCAGTATCACGCGCAAATGAGCATTCGCCGCATTGATCAAGGTTTGTCGGCAGAGTAAATGCTAGGCTCTGCTGACAAGCACAAGTGGAACTGATTAATGAAAGTCACCTTAAAACAGTTGCTGGTTTTTAAGACCATTCAACAAGAGGGGCAGATCTCTAAAGCGGCAAAACAACTGCATATGTCGGTGCCTGCGGTGAGTATGGCGCTAAAAGAGCTGGAAAGTATATTGGAAAGCCGCTTATTTGAACGCACCTGTAGTGGTTTACAGCTGAACAGGCAAGGGGAGCTGTTGTTACCTTATGCCAATGAGATGCTAACAACGGGTGAGCAATTGGAGCAGGTTTTCTCCGCTTCGGCGTCTGGTGTTGTTGGCAGTGTCACGATTGGGGCTTGTAAGACAGCGGGTAACTATGTGCTATCGCGTATGTTGCCGCTGTTTCATATGCGCTTTCCGGCGACGCAATTGCGGCTGGTGATCAACGACTCCAATAGTATTGAGCGGATGCTGGTCGAACGGGAAGTGGATCTGGCCTTTGTGGATGCTAAGCCCAGTTTAGCGTCTGTTTGCAGTGACATGTGGCTAAGGGATCGCATTTGCATTGTGTGCGGGGCGGATAATCCATTGGCACAACAACCCATCACTACCGAACTTTTATCTCAGCAGGTCTGGTATCTGGATGAGTCTGCCACAGTTTCGCGGGTGCGCGCTATTCAACTGCTGCACAGTTGTGGGATTGTCCCTTCACAAAACATTACGATGACGACACTTGGCGCTATCAAACGTGCCACCGCTAGTGGCTATGGAGTCAGTGTGTTGCCTTATATGTCTATAGACGCCGAGTTGGAGCGTGCTGACTTAGTCGAATTATCGGCCCCCGGTTGGGATTTTGAGCGCAATTACTGGATGATATACCGTGCAGATGAAGCGCTATCTCCCGCTTGTTGTAACTTTAGGGAGTTTGCCAGCGACAATTGCAATGCGCTGCGTCATTTATGCTAAAGATCACCAACGATTTCCAGCTGTTTGGCGTGTTATGTCTCTTCCTCGGTGGTATCTTTTATACCGCCGGGCTAAAAAATCGGTTTTTTATCGCGCTATATAAGCTGATACCGGTGATGGTTGCCTGCTATTTTTTGCCGTCACTGCTTAATACTTTCCACCTTATCCAGATCCCCGACTCCCATCTGTTTATACTGGTGCAAGATTACTTGATGCCTGCCTGTCTTTGCCTGTTGCTGTTGGGCTTGAATATCCGTGCAGTATTTAGCAGTGGCGGTAAGTTGCTGTTGTTATTCTTTATTGGCAGTGTTGGTGTTTTTATTGGTGGTCCTCTGGCGTTGCTGGCGGTGACTCATTTTCGGCCAGAAATGTTGCTGGAGCAGGGCGATAACAGTTTGTGGCGAGGCATGGCAACCTTGGCGGGTAACTGGGTCGGCGGTACCGCCAATCAACTGGCTATCAAACAGCTATTTCATGTTGGCGATGATATTTTTGGTGTGTTTGTGACCGTCAATGTGTTGCTGTCTGGAATATGGATGTCATTACTGCTTTTGTTGGCACCCCATGAAACACAAATTAATCGCTGGTTGCGGAGCGCTTCAATCATCCCAGTCACTAGTGCCGAACAAGAAACCGAACGTGTAGCTGATTTACGGCATTTGATGTTGTTGCTGTGTATGCCGTTATGTCTTGGTGGATTGGCTCACGCTATTTCTGGGTTTCTAGCACAATGGTGTGCCTCATTCTGGCCTGGTGCCAGCCAGTATCAGCTGCATTTGCCTTTTCTGTGGCGGATGGTGATTCTTACAACCGGCAGCGTATTGTTGTCTTTGAGTCCGGCGAGAAAATTGGCGGTCTATGGTGCCGATAAGATAGGTTCAGTTTGCCTGTATCTGATGCTGGCAATTATGGGGCTGAAGATGAATATCGCCATGTTGCTGCAGTTACCTTGGTTTTTTGTGATCGGCGCAATCTGGTTGCTGATCCACATAGCGGTAATGCTATTAGCTACCTGGTATTTGCGGTTGCCATTTGGTTACATGGCGATAGCCAGTCAGTGTAACTTGGGTGGGGCGGCTTCTGCTCCAGTGGTTGCAAGTGCCTATAACAAAGGGTTGGTGCCATTGGCACTGCTGATTGCGGTTTTTGGCTATGCCTGGGCGAATTTTGTTGCTTGGGCTTGCGGTCAATGGCTACAACGTATTAGCTGAGTTTGTAAGCGCTTCACCTGGGCTACTAATGATTGATTAACGGGAAGTTCAACATCATGTTGCTGCGCCAGTTGTAATAGATAACCGTTAATCGCGTCGATCTCCGTCAGACGCTGGTGTTGTATGTCTTGCTGCATGGAGGAATAATTGGTAGCGGTAAGGCTAATCACCTGATTCACCCGTTGCAGTAAAGCATCGTTGTCGAGGCTTAAACCTTCAAATTTTGCAATCTTGACCAATTCGGCAATCACCGTCTGGATCTGCTGTTGGTAATGCTTTTCTGCCAGAGCCCCATTGGGGATATTATCAATGGCTGTTAGTGGGTTAATCGCCGCATTGACGGCCAGTTTGCCCCATAACGCTGGCATAATATCATCACACCATTCACTGTCAGGAATCGCCTGCAATAACTGTGACTGCAGTTTTTTGGGCATTGCAGGCCCAGTGATATCGCCTAACTGAGTAATGCCGCTACCGGTATGGCGTATCTGGCGTTCACCTATCCGCAAAGCTCCTTGGCTGGTGGTGCCCAGCGACAGACCTCGCCCCGCTAACAGTGGTATTAACTGGCGATGAGGGCCAAGGCCATTATGTAGTAGCAGCAGTTGACAGTGTTGCGACAGCTTTGGCAGCAATGCCGATAACGTATTGACAACTTGGTATGCCTTTAACGTTACGATCAGTAAACTAATATTGCTGAACTCGGTGGCTGCAGCGTCAATGGCTAGACAAGGGAACATACGACAATAACTACCGTTCCTGGTCTCTAACGTGAATTTTTGCAATGGTTGGCAGCACTTGTCTGGACGCACGATCAATAGTGGCTGACAACTGCTGCTTGCCAGTTGATGCGCCAGCAATTGGCCGATAGCGCCCGCGCCGAGAATCGCGATGGTCATTGGCGGTGCTCGCCAACGCGTTTGGGCCGCCGCACTCGATGCCAGACGCCAAGCAGTAAATAAAACAGTGCTACGCCTGCCATATCCGCCATAAAGTCCTTCACGTCGGCACTGCGATAAGGCAGAAAAGACTGCACAACTTCGATAAGCATGCCGTAAAACGCCAGTTCTAGTACAATCCAGTACCAGCGTGGGCGGTACGCCTGATACGCTAGCCATGCCAGCATGAAAAAGCTACCGATATGGCCGACCTTGTCGAGGTTAGGAATATTCTGTGGATAGCTGGGTTTGGAGAATACCAGATAACTGACTAGCAATACTGCAGCCAATAAGGCGATACGAAAAACTAGCTGTCGTTTAATCACATTCACATCGATGTCAGGGAAATCTGCTATTCATGATATGCAAAAGCCCCTTAGGCTGTCACTCGTAACCGCACATCAGTTCAGCTGATCTTCAACATGCAGTAAACTAAGGGGCAGAATTAGGACAGGAATAAGACGAGATTATGCCTTCATTTGATATTGTGTCGGAAGTAAATGCCGTAGAACTGCGTAATGCGGTAGATAATAGTCGGCGGGAACTGGATACTCGCTTTGATTTTCGTGGCGTGGAATATGATGTTGAACTGAAAGATTTTGTGGTGACGTTGTCATCTGAATCGGATTTCCAGTGTAAACAGATGGTGGACATTCTGCGCACGCAGTTGAGTAAGCGCAATGTAGATCCCAAAGCGATGGAAGTGGATGAGAAAATCGTTCACACCGGTAAAAGCTTTGCAATGAAAGTGCGTTTTAAGCAGGGCATTGAAACGGAAACCGCTAAAAAGCTGGTAAAGCTGATTAAAGACAGCAAGCTGAAAGTGCAGGCGCAGATCCAGGGCGACTCTGTGCGGGTTACCGGTAAAAAACGCGATGACTTACAGGCAGTCATGGCGCTGGCGCGTAATGCCGAACTGGGTCAACCGTTTCAGTTTAACAACTTCCGTGATTAATCCTCCGGTTGTTTTACTGGGGCTGTGCTAATTTCCGCTGAGGCTGGTGGTTGGCGATCTGCCAGTTTCACCAGTAACAGCACCGGCAATCCGATGATACTGGCACTGATGAAGAAATTCACATAGCCGAAGGCATTAACCCACTCCCCAGAAAAACCCGCTACAAATTTCGGGAATAACAGCATAATTGACGACAGCAGCGCGTATTGTGTGGCGCTGTAGCCTGTCCCCGTCAGGCTCGACAGATAGGCAATAAATGCGGCAGTGGCTAATCCGCCACTGAAGTTATCGGCGGAGATCGCCACTGTCAGCAACGGCACGTTATAACCCACATATGCTTGTAGGGCGAATAGCAAGTTAGTAACGGCCACCAGAAATGCGCCGACATAAAGAATTTTCATGGTGCCATAACGCGCTACCAGTAAGCCACCAACGCCAGAACCCACCAGTGTCATGATCAGTCCATATATCTTGCTCAACGTGGCGATTTCTTCCTTGGAAAAGCCCATATCGACGTAAAACACATTGGCCATAATCCCCATCACAATATCGGAGATGCGGTAGCAGGAAATGAGCAGCAGGATAATAATCGCGTGGCGACCATAACGCTTGAAAAAATCAATAAATGGCAGCGCTACTGCGGCATATAACCAAGCCAGTAGCCCGGCAATCGGCCGTGAATGCTGTTGGCGCAGATGTTGTTTCATGCGGATCTCATCACCGCAGGCTTGGCGTACATCGACTTGCGGCTCACTGGCAAAAAAACTGGTCACCAAGCCGATCGCTATTAGCCCCGCCATTATCAGGTAAGACGTTTGCCAACTGTTGAGATCATAACTTTCCGGCGTCGGTGACACCCAGGCGGCAATCGTCAACGCGCCTGCAGTGGCAATGATCATGGCACTGCGATAGCCCACTTGATAGGCCGCAGCTAACGCGGCCTGCATCCCCTCCGGTGCTGATTCTATGCGAAAAGCATCAATGACAATATCCTGAGTTGCAGAGGCAAATGCCACCGCTAATGCACATAGTGCCAGATGCGTCAGATCGCTACGTGGGTCGCTGCTGGCCATACCAAGAATTGCCAAGATCAGCAGCAGCTGTGAGAAAATCATCCAGCCGCGCCGACGGCCAAACCACTGGCTAAGCAGCGGTAACTGTAGTCGGTCCACGAGTGGTGCCCAGGCCCATTTGAACGCATACATTAATGCTATCCAACTGAAATAGCCGATTTCTGCCCGATCAACACCGGCTTCTCTGAGCCAGAAGGATAAGGTGGAAAATACCAGCATCAGCGGTAGCCCGGAGGAAAATCCCAGCAACAACATTATCAACACCCGGCGGTGCAGATAGATGGCAAACGTCTTTTTGAGCGTGGATAAGCGGCTAATAGACATGACTATACGACTGGGAAATGAAGGCACTAGCTTAAAAGTCTGCGTCAGTGACTGCAAGCTAGCACCGCACAATTGTTGGTGTTCCGCATTAAAGCGGTATTACTTACGTGATTTTTGCTGCTGGACGCACACCTGAACAGCCATCAGGGAAGCTTCCCTTTCCAGCGAGGAAAGCACAGCATTGACGTAACTGTTGACGCAGATATTGATTGCCTAGCAACGCCCACTCCGGCCATTTTTCAAAACTGTACAGCAAAAACCAAAATACTCGTTCAAGATCTGATTGGGCTTCACCGTTGTTGCCGAGCACAAACCATTCTTCGAGGGTGTCCCATAGGTACAGACGTAACTCTGTTAAGGGGATCTGTTGCTGGTAAAACCCTTCTCCATAGGCAGCCAGTTGCGGAGCCTTGAGCTGGATGAAGTCATCCGTTGTCATCAATCCAAGTCCCAATAATCATCTTTGTTGAAAGTATAGCGGTTGTTTATACCACAGCAGATCACGGCATAGGGAGTAATGTCGCTTTTTTTAGTATGATTGGACTAAGCGGCACATCTTCCCATTGCAGAGCAGCGTTAGGTCCGGTTGGCACTTGCGCCATTTTCTGCAATACATCCAGCCCGGCAGTAACTTCACCAAAAACGGCGTAACCCCAACGTTTAGGGGACGGATCCAATTTAGTATTGTCAGCTACGTTAAAATAGAACTGACGTGTTGCCGTGTGCGGGTCATTTTCTCTCGCCATTGCTATGGTGCCAAGTGTGTTTGACAGGCCATTTCCTGATTCGTTAAAAATCGGTTTATCTTCTGGCAAAGTTTTGAGTTGCGGATCGTAACCGCCGCCTTGTACGACAAAATCTTTGATAATACGGTGGAAAATAGTGTTGTTATAATCGCCTCTGACCACAAAGGTCAGAAAATTATTAACGGTGAGCGGCGCACGACTACGATCCAACTCCACGACAATTTTCCCCATGCTGGTATCCAACTCCACTTTGGGGTACAGATTGTCTTGCTGCAGATCTAGCGCCAGTACCATAGGTGAACTTAACAGCAATAACAGAGTAATAAGCCAACGGGTCATTACATATTCCTTGTCAGACAGTGGTCAATTTTGTTGTAGAAATTGGTTCAGCTCTGGGTCGTTAATTATTTCCGCCGATAACTTAGTCATCAGTTTATTGATGTCCAGTTCCAATGTCGCAAAATCGGCACTGAGAGGACCTTTCATGCGACTGGTGGCCGAATAACGCTTGCTGAACGTATGGCTGCTATTACTGGCCTGTACGCTGATAGCGAGATTGGTGACTGCTTCAAATCCCAGCAGCGATTCATCCACATCTGTTTGAAGCTGCTCAAGCCGTAGTTCAAGCGTGGTGGCACTCGCCGGATCTATCTGATAACCCGCAGTGTTGAATCCTTTGCGGAAAAACTGTTCGGTCAGGCCTCGCATGTCTTGCATGGTTCCCACCAAACGTGGCGGTTTTTCATCATTAAAGCGCACGACATAGTTAATGGTGCGCAGATCGCTAGCTGTCAGCGTCAGTGGCGTTGGCTGATGGGTCTGAACCTGTATTTGGGGTTGTTCAGGTCCGAGCGCGATTTTTTCCGGTCCCTTACTGGCACATGCCGACAACATCATGCCGATAGCCAGCGCAGTAATAATACTTTTCATATCAAAAACTCATCTGTATCGAGGCAGGCGAACAGCATAACAGATTTCTGGCGCTGCAGAAGTCCGCTGAATCAACCACTTTTAATGTTGACTCATGCGGGGTAGAGTGGCGCTAAGGGTATGGCAACAAGAGTATTACTCATGTGGTCTGAAGACATTACTCCGGTTAAAAATCCCGCCAGTGGTGTGTTTACCCGGGAAGCACCTCAGTCGCTGGTTATGGGGGGAATGCCGGTGTTTGGGCATTTTGACGGAATGGTGAAAACACTCGGGTTGGAGCAGTTTCATCTGACTGACGAACTGGACAAACCATTGCCGCACTGGCAACAACGGCTACACTTTAAGCAACAGGAGTTCATCTCTATCCACAGCAGTCGCTACCTTCTTGGCGTTGGCTTAACTGATATTGGTTATAGCAATAGTGGCTACTGTTATCTATTTGATCAGATCTCTGGCAAGTTGTTTCAGCAAAGGTGGCAGTACCCCATAGCGCTCAAACGACACTTGGCTTATTCACCCTGGCAGGGCATTAGCAACGGCAAAGGCATTGTCATTAAACGTGAGCAGGGACAATGGCAGCTAATTCTGCGGTTATCGTTACAGCATGTGGATATTAACGCGGAATTGACCTTGACCCCAGGAGCGCTGAGTCTGCCTATGACTTTGTGCTGCCCCAGCGGTTACAACGGCTGGAGTTATGCGCAGCAACACAGTGGACTAAAACTCTCTGGGCAACTGGCAATCAATCATGAGCCGCAGCCGTTATCGCGCACGCGGGGGGGATATGGTTTCTGGGCGGGTTACACTGCGGGGCAAAGTCACTGGCGTTGGGTCTGTATTAATGGCGATTATGCCTCTACGCCGCTCGCGTTGAACTTGGCGAGTGGTATTAATGATACTGGATCTTGCCAGAATGTGTTGTGGCAGGACGGTGCTCGGCATTTGTTAACGCCGGTACATTTTAATGTCGATCATCGCTCTGGTCGAGAAGGGCGCTGGCGTATCTGGTCGGAACGGGAAGAATTGGATTTGTGGTTTACACCTACCGGTCATTTCCAATTGCGGCAACGGGGCTTGCGCCATCGGATGTTAAGACGCCATTACCATGGAATGTTTGAGGGTTGGGTCCGTGATGGTACCGGTCAACAGCAGTCCGTAAAACAGCAACCGGGGATTGCAGAAGACTTTTTTGCTATCTGGTGATAACGGTGACCTAGCGGGAAAACTCAGTTAAGCTGGTGCCCTTTTGTGCATAATTGGACGTCATGGAGTATCCAATGAAGCTGTTTCTTTTTGATCATTGTCCCTTTTGTGTCAGAGCCATGATGCTGACCGGACTCAAACAACTGGAAGTGGAATGGGTCTATCTGCTAAATCATGATGTGCAGTCAAGACTTGATAAAATTGGGGCTAATCAGGTGCCGATATTACAAAAGCCAGACGGCAGTTATATGGCTGAAAGTTTGGATATTGTGGCTTATCTGGATCATGTCGATGGTCAGCCGGTGTTGCTGCCTTCGACCCAACAAGCTGCTATTCAGCATTACCTGACCGAATCCGCCTATAGTAGCAGCCGTTTGCTTTTTCCCCGCGATGTGTGTTTGGGATTACCTGAGTTTGCGTCAGATGCCGCAGTTGATTGGTTTACTCAACGTAAATCGGCAATCATTGGCATCAGTTTTGACGAGGCGCTGGCTAATACCAAAACTTATCTCGAAGGGTTATATAAATGTTGGCCGTTGCTGGAAGATATTCGTCTGCCATCGTCTTTAGATAATCGATTGAGTTATGACGATGTGCTGCTATTCCCTGGATTACGTAATCTAACCATGGTGAAGGGAATTGAGTTTAGCCCTCATATACGCCGTTATATCGACGAAGTCGCACAGCTGACAGGCGTGCACTTATATGCCGAGGTCGCCTTATAACAGCGGAATAAAAAAGGCAGTCGGATGACTGCCTTTGGTTGACGCTAGTTGTTGCGTTAATTTTCCCGCTGTCTAATCCCATTATTGCTATTGGTTTTCGGTGCAGAGTTCTGCAGTGCGCGGGCTGGTGGCGCTTGACGCTCCACTCGTTGTACTTGCGGCTGATGTACCTGTGGCTGAACGTGCGAATAACTTGGCATTTGTCGCTGCGCTGCCACTTGCTCACGTGAAATACTCTGCGATTTTGGCGGTTCAATCCGTGTTTGCGGCGTTTTCACCTGCGGCATCACCTGTGGTCGCTGCTGTTGCACCGTTTGGTGTCTCTCTGTCACGTTGGGCATCGGCTGTTGGCGGTACCTGTGGTCATCGGGACGCTGTTTGTCCGCTGCAACGTCATTGCGCTGCTGGTGGTGAGTATTCACTGCCTGCTGCTGTGGCCGCGGTTGATAGTGTTCCCTGTTTTTGCCATCCACTGGTCGCACATTGTTATTTTTTTTATTGTCAGTTGTTAACCCGTGTTCTCTGTTATCAAAAGAGCGCTTCATGCCTTTGTTATCATGTGGTTGTGGGCGATTTTGCAGTGAATGCTGTACTTGCTGATAACGATTATCGTCTCTGTGATATTTGGGCTCATAGCGTTGCTGCAAGCTTTCATGGCGATAATGTACCCCTCGGCGATGTTCGGGGCGATGCACCCAACGTTGACTGCCGCTGCTAATTGAACTGCGATAGGGTACGTAATGGTAGTGAGTATGGTGATAATCGACCCATACCGTCCGTTCATGCCAGCGGAAGGTGCTGAAGAAGAAGTTAAAGGAGATTTGGATACCACCGTTACGCCAGTAGAACAAGCTGTGCGGCGCAATGACATAGCCGGGAAACGGATCCCAGTAAAACGGTGGGTAGGCGCTCCAGCGCCAAGTGCCATATACCAAACGAGGATCATAGTAAGGAACCCAGATCACTTGCGGATCTGCGGGGACAATGATTATTCGGTCATTTTCCCGTTTGGCTTGGATCTGGCTGACATTTTTCAAACTGTCCGCAGCGTAAGCCGCTTGACGTAAATCCTGAATGCTGTCCATCACCCGTCCTTCATCGGCGACAAATGCTTCACCTAAATCAGACGTCCAGTTTAGATCTTGGCTCATCTTGTCGAGGATATTGGGAAATGCCAACAGTGCCACCACGCTGGGATCCCAACCTTGTTTAGCGCCTTCATTGGTAAGCTGGTTGTCGCTCCAATCCTGATGCTGCTTGCGCCAGCGCTGGGCTTCTACCACCTCCAACGGATAGGTGCTAGCGATCAGTACATGGGTTAACAGCGCGTCTGGATACAGGGCGATGGGTGCCAGCATCTGTGCTAATTGGGCATCGCTATAGTATCTGCTGCTGCCATCATCAGCGCTGAATGCCCGACCACTGAAACCTATTGTGGTCAGCACCAGCAATAACAGTAATATTGACTGTGTTGCTAGGTGTTTTGCGTGTTGGCTGAAAGTGTTCATATCTGCCTCCGCTTTCAAGCAGGAAACCCGCATTGTTGCCGGTTTCTCCATTTATTGAGATACAGCTTATAGAACACAAGATGAACATAAGCTGAAAGCGATTTTTTATTTACTGAGGTTGGCGGTAGTGGGGCAAGATGATACTAAAGCGGGCACCATTCAATGTCGGGGAGGTGTCAATTTGCCAGCTTCCTTGATAACTTTGCAGCAGATCCTTGACGATTGCTAGGCCGATACCGTGGCCCTGTTCATAGGTGTCCGCGCGAACGCCTCGCTGGAAGATCTGTTCGCGTTGTTGGTCGTTAACTCCTGGACCATCATCTTCAATTTGTATCAGCAAACGCTGATGATCACTGCTGATACTGAGCATAACGTTATGAGTTGCCGCCTTGAAGGCATTGTCCAGCAGGTTGCCAAGAATTTCGCTAAAGTCTGCTTCATCACCAAAAAATATGGCTTGCTCATCCAACTGTTCGGTGAGTTGTAACGCCTTCTGCTGATATATCTTTTTGAGGGTTCGCAACAGCTTCTCGGCGATTGGTTGGACTTTTATCCCCTGATGCCAAGCGCTATTGCCTGCCGCTTGCGCGCGTTTTAATTGTCGGCTGATGTTGGCATTGATGCTGTTTATGGGCTCTAGCGCTTCTGCAGGTAGCGCTTTAATGCTGCTTAGTATGGCTAATGGGGTTTTCAGACTATGGGCTAAGTCTGCCAGGGCATTACGATAGCGCTGGCGCTGGTGCAGTTCATTACTTATCAGTGTGTTGAGTTGCTGCGCGACCTGTTCGAGTTCCGCCGGATAGTGGCTTCCCAATCGTTGTTGTTGGCCAAGCTGTACTGCGGCCAATTCACTGCGAAAACGTGCTAAAGGTTTTAGTGTCCACCATAACCAGCCCCCCTGGATCAGTATCAGTGCCAGCATCAGCAGCGCCAGCCACTGCCAAAGTTGGTGGCGAAACTCTTGTAACGTTGCCTCAAAGCCATCAGTAGATTTAAGAATATGAACACAAAAAGGTAGGTCGCTACCACCGGGCGATGCTGAGGCGAAGCTGGCGCTTAGGCTGTAGATAAAATGAGGTTTACCATTGATGACTATTTGGCTGAATTGACTCTCACCTAAAGGTGGTGCAGGCAGATTTTTTGGCAGAGGCAGACCGATAAACGATTGAGAATGCCACAGCATTTCATCCTGATCCTCATCGGTAATGATGGCATAGAGCCCAGACTGATCCACATTAAACTGGCTGTCTTGTAGCAACTGCGGTAATTCTAGTTTTCCTTGCTCGACTTCTGCTAACGCTAGGATGCCATATAAGGTGGCGCTGAGTTCATCTTTGGCTGCTTCGGTCAGTTGTACACGGAATGCATCTGTCAGCGTGATACCTATTAAGGGTAGCAACACCAGATTTAACAGGATGGCACTGGCTATCAGCCGCGCCTTCAATGAACCTGTTAACCAGTGCCAGCGCTTTTGTGCCCAACGGGTGCGACTCATTCCTTGCCCTTTTTACCCACACAATTCATGCGATACCCTTGGCCTCTTAGCGTTTCTATTAATCCCAAGGCGTTGTCGGGATCTAATTTTCGACGCAGGCGGCGGATAAATACTTCAATAACATTAGAGTCAAGATCAAAGTCTTGGTCGTAAAGGTGCTCAATTAGCACAGTTTTGGCTTGTACGGCACCTTGATGCAGCATCAGGTATTCAAGCAAGCGATATTCGGAAGCGCTAAGGTTGACCAACTGATTACCTAGCCTGACTTCTGCGGCGCTGGTATTGATTGTGAGTGGCCCGTTTTCCAGTAATGGGCTGGCTTTGCCAGCCGCTCGGCGGATCAACGCCTTGACCCGCGCCAATAATTCCTGGGGATGAAATGGTTTGGTTAGATAATCATCGGCACCGGCGTCAAGTCCCGCAACCTTGTCCTGCCAGCTATCCCGTGCTGTGAGGATCAATACTGGATAATCAAGCTGCCGTTTGCGCATCGCTTCGATTAATGCAATGCCATTGATCTTGGGCAAGCCAACATCAATGATCGCGGCATCATAGGGATATTCACTGGCTAAAAACAAACCATCTTCACCGTCAGCAGCACAATCAACACCGAAATTCGCATCTTCCAGATGTTGTTTCAGGTTGGCTTGCAGTGCGCAGTCATCTTCCACTAACAATAAGCGCATAGCTGTCTCCCCGTCACTGACCAACCTGACCGTTGCTGGCGTTGACTGAAACATAGATAATGCGACCATTTTCAGTGAGGAGTTTCACCCGATAACCAGGGCCTCCCCCCACTTTGGCGTTTTCTACTTTCAGCACTTTTCCACCATAGCGGCTTTTCACCATCTGCGCTGCCTGATTGCCGCTGCGAACCACTAGCTGCGTTTGTTGCGGCTCCTGTCGATTATTATGTGGTTGTTTGGCCTGCAATATGGGACTAGATAACGACAATCCCAACAGTACTATCAGATTGGCGAATAGACGGACCTTTTTTGGATTGTTACATCTGTTAAAACTCATGTTGCGATCCTGTCTGGATGAATACGACCAGTGTAAAAGATCCTGTCCGGCGTGCATACCTATGCTTCAGATAAATCAAGTATGACGATCCGCGAGGTATGATTATCGGCAATCAAGATGAACACTGGCTGACTATTTTCGTTCATGTTGTATTCATCCTCATATCGTTTTAATGGCTAACAGTAGTTTTATGAAGAGGCGACTTATATGAAAAAGGCCAGTTTGATTATCTCTGTAGCTTTTTTACTCCTTTGGCACAGTAGCAGCTTTGCAACCACCACTAAGTCTGTAGATTACAAAATGGCGCAAGCGACTGATGAATTGCAGTTACGTCAGCAGGCGACTGAGCGATTACAGCAAGCCGATATCCGTCATCTACCCGTGAAAACTCGAACCGAGGTGATTGCCGCTAAAGAAGCAACGGTGGTAGACCGTAAGGCGCTGCAAAATGTCTCATCGTTTAATGCCCATAGTTATTATCATCAATTTAGCTTTTACGATGTCGCCACTTATTTATTGGATGATGATAACTATGATGGTTTTTATCATAGCTTTTCGTTGGATATTGATGCTGATGTCTATGGTGCTGAACCGACTGAAAGTGTGCCGGTATACGCAGAGATATATCTCAGTCGCAATGGTGGCGATTGGCTGCATTTATACACAACGGACATATTTTATCTGCAAGGCAATAGTTCTTATGACAGCTATCAGGTTTCCACTGCGTTAGAGACGGGATACCCTACCGATCACTATGATGTATTGATTGATCTCTATGAAGTTGGGTACAGCGATATTGTGGCCACTGTTAGCAGTGACGATCTTAATAGTCTCTATGCGCTGCCGCTACAGAGCCATGATCGGGATTATTATGATAATGGCGGCGCACTCGTAACCGTCAGCGCTGGCAGTTTATCTATGCTTGGCGTGTTAGCGTTGGGCTTGCTGGCCTGGCAACGACGCTCACTTCAGTAAATTAGAAGGCCTGGTTTCCCCAGGCCTTAGTATTTAATTATCAGAGATATTTACTGAGAAATTCATCCAACGCTTTAAACGTTGCTTTCCTACCAGCACTGTCGTCCAGGTAATGTGTGGTGTCTTCTAACTCGATATATTGGACATCAATTTTACCACGCGCCTTATCGTAAAAATCAGCGGATTGATGGTAGTTCACTTGTGTATCTTTGGTGCCGTGGATGAGCAGAATTGGCGCGGTGATTTTACTAATATGATTGATGGCCGACACGTCACCAAGGGCTGCTAACTCTGCGCTGGTCTCTTCTTTGATAATATTGCCGACATATAGCTGCATTTTTTTCTCATGGGCGATATCGGCTTGCAAATCGCTAATGCCAGCAATACTGACATAACATTTATAGCGCGTAGGTTGCTGGAAAGCTTCCGTCAACGCGACATAGCCGCCGTAACTCGCTCCCACCATACAGGTTTTATCTTTAGCAACAGGGAAGTGAGTTAGGACGTAATCCATTGCGTCATCGACGTCCCGCTGCATTCGTTTACCCCATTCATAATATCCGGCAGTTTCATACGGATTACCAAATCCTGCTGAACCACGAAAGTTAACTTGTAATACGGCATATCCTTTGGCTGCGAAGAACTGCACAAAGGGATCAAAATATTTATAGTCGCGAGCATGTGGGCCACCATGAGGGAACACAATTAATGGCGGGTTTTGGACGTTATCCGGCATTGTTAGGTAACCGCGTAACGCCATACCGTCACTGGCTTTAAAGTAAATATTTTTTGGCTCGCTGAGTTTTTCATGGTTTAACAGAGGGTACTTGGAAAGCCAAACTCCCGCCTTTTTATTGCGTAAATCCACATAAAAATAAACGGGTATCTGTGTGGTAGATTCTGCTTGGACAATAAAGCGTTGCTTGTCTCGTGAACTGGCAACGACAAAACTTTCCATCTCTGGTAAGAGTTTTTTGATTAACGCCGTTTGCTGTTCACCATTGTCAGAGAAATAGTGTTGGCGCTGGTAGTCGTCATAGTAAAAGACACCGCTTAACTCACCTTCGTTATTGGTCAGTGCTCCCGCCAAATCATACTCGGGATTGCTATACACTTCTCGTTCAAATTGGTTGTTCTGGATGTCGTAAAGCCATAAAGATTCACGCTTATTTATGCGATCGCTCATAACATAGGCTTTATTGCCATCTTCACTGAGCCCCATTACCTCAAAGGTTTCAGATTTACCAATGATCACGGTATGCAGTGCTTTCATGGGCTCACCATCAGCATTGCGATACCAGGTGGTTAGCTTATGTTCATCAGTGGATTTATCTTTTTCCCATTGCAGTCCGAGGCGCACCACACCGTGATTATCAGCATACCAGCTATCAATTTTATAATTATTGACAATGATTTTATCAAAATCACTGTCTGCCAGATTTACGCGGTAAACACTGATGCCTCTGTCCAATTCATCATAAGCCGAGACGAGAATATGCTCTGGGTCATCTTTTAACGCTGATACTAGTCTGAAATTGACATACCTGTAATAGTCTTTTTTGGAGAAGCGTTTATCTGTGAGTTCCTTGGCTTCTTTGGTTTTTAAGTCAATACGATATAGGCGATTGATACGGAAGTAATCACCACTGCTATATTCTGGATAACTGAGGGCGACAATCAAATAACGGTTCCCTGACCAAACCACGTATTCGATGCGGTCACGGGCTTTTTTCAACTGCACCAAGGGGGTAAATTCCACCGAGGGAAAGTCCATCAGTACCACTTGTGGTCCATCCGCAGCATTATATATTGCGGCGAGCTTGTTGCCGTCAGGCGAGATACTTAGATTTTCCATGATGGGCAGCGAGGCGTACTTTTCATATAACGTCTGCGCCTGAGACGATGGTGATAAAACAAGTAGCAGAAAACCAAAAATCATCAAACAGGAACGCATAGTTGAAACTCCTTCTTCAGCGCTCAAATGAATATGAAGAAAAACTTGGAGATGCTACCAGTTTGTAATGCAAAAGTTAACAAAGTGGGTGATTACTTTATGGCTATCAGGACGACAAACTTCTGATTGCTGGCAACGGTATGGCAATTACCAAAGAGGCGTTTTAACTTGATGTGATAACCCAAATGACGATTACCTACCACCTGCAGTTTGCCCCCTGGTTGCAACTGACGGCGGGCATCGACAAACATCTGCCAGGCAATATGATCTGTAATTGCTTCACCTTGATGAAACGGCGGGTTACAGAGAATTAAATCCGCTTCAATATCCTCTGGGAGATGGGTCAGGCAATCATCCCAGTAAAAATGCCCTTGGGCAGCATGGCCGTCGTTTTGTTGCCAGTTTTGTTTGGCAGATGAGACAGCTTGAAAAGAATCATCTACGAAATGGATATTGGCTTGGGGGTAAAGTTGTGCCGCTCTGAGGCCTAAAATGCCATTGCCACATCCTAAATCAATAACATCATGAAACGCTCCTTGTGGCAGATGTTGCAGCATCAAGCGGGCCCCAATATCGAGTTTACTTGCAGCAAAAACGTTGCTCAGGTTGGTTAGTTGTAACTTGTATTCAGGCACTGTCCATTGTTCTGGGAGTAGCTCTGGCCGAGGCTTGCCATCGGCGATGGCAGTAATGATGCGGGTTTTCTTCCATGCCAGACTGGCAGTGGCTGGGCCAAAATATTGGGCGATGGTTTGCAATAATGATGCATTGATCGATTTTGCTTTGGCACCGATAAGTAACTCACTGCCTGCAGGTAATTGTTTGGAAAATTGTGTTAGCTGCCAGGCAAAATAATTGAGATTCTTGGGCAGTTTCATCAACGTCAAATGCACTGATGCCACGTTGTCTGAAGGCTGGTGGAGCCACTGAATATCGGCGGTAGAGAGTTGATTCAGACTGAGATTCTGCTTGGCGCCATAATGTGATGTCGCCGCATCGGACACCCAAAAACAGCCTAGCAACGGATGCAGCGCTTTTAACATACATAACAAGGCGCCAAAACTATCATTTAGCATTAATATGCTGTTAGGTAGCGTTCTTTCGGCCAATTGTTGCAGGAGATGTTCATCGGCGGCATCCCACGCTTGCAAATTGGTTTGCGATACTGATGGATAACGCTGTAAATCGAGTACTTGGTTTCCGAAGGAGAACTGGGCCATGATAACGCTGAGTTAACTAAAAAATCTGCCGCGGATTATCGCAGAAGCCATCAGGAATAGCGACTTTCACCAATCATAGTGCCATCTCTTATGCCAAATAATTTACAACAGTCGGCGCTGTTTGAGCATGATTTCAGCGGATGCCAACATATGATCACTTATCAGCAACCTCCGATGTTAGTGGTCAGAGCTTACCTTGACCCATCGCAGCAGCAGGCACTGTGGGCTGAAGCACAGCAATATCCGCTTCAAAAGCCCGTGGTGGAGGTTTTTGGTAAATCTCACCCGATTCCTCGAACGCAAGTATGGTTCGGTGATCCCGGTTGTGACTATCTATACTCGGGCCTGATGGTAAAAGCGCAGCCTTGGCCTAAATACTGTGGCCGCCTGCGGCATAAACTAATGCGGGATTTCCAGTTACGCAGCAACGGCGTGTTAGTTAATCACTATGCTAATGGGCGCGAATGTATGGGCTGGCACAGTGACAATGAACCTGAATTGCAGCCTGGAAGTGATATTGCGTCGGTGACTATCGGCGCCGCGCGGGATTTTGATATTCGGCATCGACACAGCGGCGAAAAGTTAAGATTGGTTTTGTATAGCGGTGATTTATTACTGATGCGCTGGCCAATGCAGCAACACTGGCAGCACGCGGTTCCCAAAAGGCTAACGTTAGACCAACCTCGGTTAAACTTTACCTTTCGGCAGTTGAACCCTGACTTTCATTGTTGTTAATTGGGATTGCTGGGTGTTGTTTGTTGATTGATCTTTGTATGCTGAGCAAGTAACCTGCCGCCAATTACCACCCGCTGGGGAATGAGTTATGTCAGTTGCTGAAACTATTCAACAAAAATTACAGGCCGCGTTGCTACCTGAGCATATTGAAGTGCTTAACGAGAGCCACAACCACCATGTGCCACCGAATTCGGAGACACATTTTAAATTGGTGTTGGTCAGTCAGGCGTTTAACGGTTTGCGGTTACTGGCGCGGCATCGAAAAGTCAATGAAACATTGGCTCATGAATTGGCAAACGGTGTCCATGCGTTATCCATGCATACTTACACCCCGGAAGAGTGGCTGGCTCTGGCTGAAGTGCCACAGTCACCTAAATGTCGTGGTTAATATTGGTGTGAACGTGTTTAGTTGCAGAGCTTATCTCGGCAACCTAAGAGTGAATTGAGGGAGGCAGTTATGCCACTGTTAGACAGCTTTACTGTGGATCATACGCGGATGCAAGCACCTGCCGTGCGGGTAGCTAAACAGATGACCACACCCAAGGGCGATAAGATCACCGTGTTTGATTTACGTTTTTGCGTGCCAAACAAAGCCATATTGAGCGAGCGTGGCATCCATACGTTGGAGCACTTGTTTGCAGGCTTTATGCGTGACCATCTGAATGGCGATGGTGTTGAGATTATTGATATTTCACCGATGGGTTGTCGTACCGGTTTTTATATGAGCCTGATTGGCACCCCCAATGAAAAGCGTGTTGCTGACGCCTGGTTAGCCGCAATGCAGGACGTGCTGCAAGTGCAAGATCAGGCCGCGATTCCTGAGCTTAATCAGTATCAGTGCGGTACCTTTACGATGCACTCGCTAGAGCAAGCACAACAGATAGCAAAAGAGGTTATCGCATCTGGTGTTAGCGTTAATCACAACGAAGAACTTAAGCTTAGCGACGCTATTTTGAAGACATTGTAAGCGGTACTGGTTTGACCCTTTGAAAAACGGCATGGATGTAAATTCATGCCGTTTTTTGCTGCAAATTAGCGCTTCCTTACTAAAGTGTAATAGCAATGGTAATACCAATTGCACTAAGGTGTACGGTATAACGCGGTCGATCCATTTATCTATAGACACGCCGGGTTTATGGCGATTGGAGAATGTTAGGCTCGTTAAGTGTGATCAGTAGCAAATTTATTTTTTTGCAGTGGTTGTACTCACAAAATTATCTATTTTTAAAAGAGTGAATTAGTTCATAAATGCAGCGATGGCGGGTCGCTGGGTTTATTTGTAAAAACAGTGCTGTGAATTTGTTGTTTAAATAGGTTTTTTTGGAATACTTGTGGGCACAAAAATACTACAATTTTCGTGGCTATAGCATTTCAATTGGGGTAGAATGCCCGCCGAACAACGTGATTGCGATCGCATTTCTGAGATAAATCTGCGCTAACTCAATGCTTGGCATAGTTGTTGTGTGATGCCCTGGATTGGCAGGAACGCGGCGCATTGTCTTTCCTTCAACCGTAGTGCATGTGGATATGATTACAATCAAGAAAGGATTGGACTTACCTCTTGCAGGTAAACCAAAGCAAGTTATCCATGATGGCCCAGCCATTAAACACGTTGCTACATTGGGTGAAGAGTATATTGGCTTACGTCCAACGATGAAGATCAAAGTGGGCGACAAAATAGCGAAGGGCCAGGTTCTTTTTGAAGATAAAAGGAACCCCGGCGTCAAATATACCGCTTTTGCCAGTGGCATTGTTGCAGACATCAACCGCGGCGCCCGACGAGTTTTGCAGTCAGTGGTGATCGAAGTCGAAGGGAACGAGTCGGTTTCTTTTGCTAAGTACGATCCCGCTGCCATTGACTCTTTGGAGCCTGCCAAAGTTAGGGAAAATCTGATTGAATCCGGTTTGTGGACGGCATTTCGTACACGGCCTTTCAGTAAGGTTCCTGCAGTAGATTCCTCAACCTCCGCTATTTTTGTTACTGCTATTGATACTCAGCCATTGGCTGCGGATCCTCAAGTCATCATTGCTGAACATAAAGAAGATTTTGTCAATGGTCTGAAAGTGCTTGCCAGACTTAGCGAGAAGGTCTTTTTGTGCAAAGCGCCAGGTGCGGATATTCCCGCCGCCAATGCTCAGGTGGAAGAGTTCGCTGGTCCACACCCAGCAGGACTGCCGGGGACTCATATTCATTTTCTGATGCCGGCTTCTGCAAAACGCACGGTTTGGCACATCGGCTATCAGGATGTGATTGCCGTTGGTCAGTTGTTTACTACAGGTGAATTAAACTGCCATCGAGTCATAGCCATTGGTGGACCGAAAGCAAAATCTCCCCGTCTTATCCGTACTTTATTGGGGGCAAGTACTGATGAGCTGGTGGCCAGTGAAAAAGCCGGTGGTCAGGTACGTGTGATTTCCGGGTCGGTGCTGAACGGGGAAACAGCCTCAGGCCCTCATGCATATCTTGGACGTTACTCGTTACAGATTTCATTGGTGGAAGAAGGAACCGAGAAGGAATTTTTTGGTTGGGTAATGCCTGGCGCTGATAAGTTTTCCGTCACTCGTGCTTTCTTGAGTCATTTAACACCTTCCCGTCTGTTTAACATGACGACCAGTACTGGCGGGTCTGAACGGGCGATGGTGCCTATCGGCAACTATGAACGGGTCATGCCGCTAGATATTCTGCCCACTATGCTGTTGCGGGATCTGCTGTCTGGCGATACTGACAGTGCCATGGCACTGGGTGCGCTAGAACTGGATGAAGAAGACTTGGCGCTCTGCACTTTCGTTTGCCCCGGTAAGTATGACTATGGTTCCTATCTGCGTGACTGCTTGGATACCATTGAGAGGGAAGGCCTATGAGCTTAAAAGATTTTCTTGATCGTATTGAACCGCAGTTTGAAAAAGGTGGTAAATACGAAAAATGGTACGCGCTCTATGAAGCAGCCGCGACCATTCTTTACACGCCAGGTAAGGTGAATACTGGGCGAACCCATGTGCGCGACAACCTAGATCTGAAGCGCATGATGATTACCGTTTGGGCGTGTACGTTCCCGGCAATGTTTATGGGCATGTACAATATCGGATTGCAGGCACAGATAGCGTTGGTTGCTGGTCATGGTACTCCTGATGTGTGGCAGGTCGGGTTGTTTCAGTTGTTTGGTGCCCAACTTACCGCTAATGCCGGCTGGGCGACCTTGATGTGGTATGGTGCCTGTTTCTTCCTGCCTATTTATGCGGTGACTTTTGCCATCGGTGGCATTTGGGAAGTGTTATTTGCCATGGTGCGCGGCCATGAAGTTAACGAAGGTTTCTTTGTTACCTCCATCCTGTTTGCGTTGATCCTGCCGCCTACTATTCCGTTGTGGATGGTTGCATTGGGGATTACTTTCGGGGTGGTGGTCGCCAAGGAAGTCTTTGGCGGAACCGGACGTAACTTCCTTAACCCGGCATTGGCTGGCCGTGCATTCCTGTTCTTTGCCTATCCACTCAATATGTCAGGTGATACTACTTGGGTGGTGGCTGATGGTTATTCGGGAGCAACTGCATTAAGTCAGGCGGCCGCAGGTAAGTTGAGTTATGCCTTTGACCAGAGCTGGTGGAATGCGTTTCTTGGCTTTATTCCTGGCTCCACTGGTGAGGTTTCCACCTTAGCAATCCTTATCGGCGGCTTGATTATCATCTATACCCGGATTGCGTCTTGGCGCATTGTGGGCGGCGTGATGGTCGGCATGATTGGGGTGTCTCTGTTGTTGAATGCCGTAGGTTCTAATACCAACCCTATGTTTGCGATGCCTTGGTACTGGCATTTGGTGTTGGGTGGTTTTGCTTTTGGCATGATGTTTATGGCTACAGATCCGGTATCGGCCTCCTTTACTAATAAAGCCAAATGGGCATATGGCATCCTGATTGGAGCCATGGCGGTATTTATTCGGGTTATCAATCCGGCGTTCCCAGAAGGAATGATGTTGGCAATCTTGTTCGCCAACCTGTTTGCACCGTTATTTGACCATTTTGTGGTACAGGCGAATATCAAGCGGAGGATTGCTCGTGGCTAAGAATAAAGATTCATTCGCCAGGACGCTGTTTATCGTTGTCGGTTTGTGTCTGATCTGCTCTATCTTTGTATCGACAGCGGCGGTATTGCTTAAGCCGACCCAACAGGAAAACAGGTTGCTGGACAAGCAAAAATATATTCTTGAAGCAGCAGGACTGATTGACCCGCAGGCCAAGTTGACCAAGAAAGATATCTTACAGACTTATAAAAAGTATGTAGAAGCTAAAGTTGTAGACCTGAAAACCGGCTCTATGGTATCAGGTATTGATGGTGACACTTACGATCAACAGAAGGCTTCGCGTGATCCGGCAACATCATTTGTGCCACAACACGATATTGCTTCTGTGAAACGTGTTGCGGATAACGCAGTAGTTTATCTAGTGCATGATGATGCAGGCAAACTCACCACTGTTATTTTGCCAGTTCACGGTTATGGTCTATGGTCAACCATGTACGCTTTCCTAGCGGTCAAGCCCGATATGAACACAGTGCAGAATCTGGTTTATTACAGTCAGGGGGAAACACCGGGGCTGGGGGGCGAAGTTCAGAATCCAAAATGGAAAGCGAAGTGGAACGGCAAAAAGCTGTTTGACGAAAACGGCAATATCGCAATTAAAGTCACCAAAAATCCTGCGGTGGCCGCATCTGACTATGGTGTCGATGCGCTTTCCGGTGCGACATTGACCAGTAACGGCGTGCAGCATACGTTGACGTTTTGGCTGGGCGATGAAGGTTTTGCCCGCTTCATTGAAAAAGCACGCAATGGAGGATTGAGCTAATGGCTGATACTAAAGAACTAAGACAGGTTCTCACCGGACCTATCCTCAACAACAACCCTATTGCGTTGCAAGTTCTAGGGGTATGTAGTGCGCTAGCGGTTACCAGCAAACTGGAAACTGCTCTGGTAATGGCGCTGGCACTCACGGCGGTAACTGCATTTTCTAACTTGTTTATCTCGTTGATCCGAAACCAAATTCCTAGCAGCGTTCGTATCATCGTGCAGATGACTATTATCGCCTCATTGGTAATTGTGGTCGATCAGCTGTTGCAGGCATACGCCTACAATGTCTCCAAGCAGTTATCCGTGTTTGTGGGATTGATTATTACCAACTGTATCGTTATGGGCCGGGCTGAAGCCTATGCCATGAAATCGCCACCGTTAATGAGTTTTATGGATGGGATTGGTAATGGTTTAGGTTATGGTGCCGTGCTGTTGACCGTCGGTTTTTTCCGTGAACTTTTCGGCAGCGGTTCCCTGTTTGGTGTGCAGATCCTGCAGAAAATTTCTGATGGTGGCTGGTATCAGCCCAATGGTCTGCTGTTGTTACCTCCCAGCGCTTTCTTCTTGATTGGCATGCTGATTTGGGTCATTCGTACGAAGAAACCCGAACAGGTTGAAGCGAAAGGATAAGTATGATGGAACACTATCTGAGTTTATTGATCCGTTCGATCTTTATCGAAAACATGGCACTGTCCTTCTTCCTAGGAATGTGTACTTTCCTAGCAGTGTCCAAAAAAGTAAAAACAGCCATGGGGTTGGGGATTGCCGTTGTTTTAGTCATGACAATTTCAGTACCTGCCAACCAGATTATCTATCAAGGGTTGCTGGCACCAGGTGCTTTGGCGTGGGCGGGGTTTCCTGATGCCGATCTGAGCTTTCTTAAGTTCATTACCTTTATCGGGGTGATTGCGGCGTTGGTGCAGATTCTAGAAATGGCATTGGATAAGTATTTCCCGCCACTTTACAACGCCTTGGGTATTTTCCTACCGTTGATCACTGTGAACTGCGCTATTTTTGGTGCGGTATCCTTCATGGTGGAACGTGATTACACGTTAGGCGAAAGTGCGGTATTTGGTTTTGGTTCGGGTGCCGGCTGGGCATTGGCAATTGTGTTGATGGCGGGTATCCGTGAGAAACTTAAATATGCAGATGTGCCAGCAGGGCTGCGTGGGTTGGGGATCACCTTCCTGACTGCAGGTCTAATGGCGTTGGGTTTCATGTCGTTCTCTGGTGTGTCGCTTTGATGCGGCCAGTGGCTTCCTGAATTGGACCTTCTAAGGATAAGTTAATGGATATTCTTGGTATTTTTAAGTCCACTCCACTTGAGGTGTACCTCGGTGTGAGTATGTTCACCGCCATTGTACTGGTGTTGGTATTGGTGATTCTGTTCGCCAAATCCAGACTAGTCTCCAGCGGTAATATCACAATTTCTATCAATGGCGACCCGGAAAAAGCCATCAATACTGCGGCCGGTGGTAAGTTGCTTGGCGTGTTGGCTGACAATGGCATTTTCGTTTCGTCAGCTTGTGGTGGTGGTGGCTCCTGTGGCCAATGCCGAGTGAAAGTTAAATCCGGTGGCGGAGATATTTTGCCAACGGAGCTCAACCATATTAATAAAGGGGAGGCCCGCGAGGGCTGCCGTCTGTCATGTCAGGTTAATGTAAAATCTGACATGGAGATTGAACTAGACGAATCCATCTTCGGTATCAAGAAGTGGGAATGTACCGTTATCTCCAATGACAATAAGGCGACCTTTATTAAGGAATTGAAACTGGGTATTCCAGACGGCGAATCAGTACCGTTCCGTGCTGGTGGCTATATCCAGATCGAGGCGCCAGCTCATCATATCTACTATAAAGACTTTGATATTCCAGAGAAGTATCGGAAGGACTGGGATCATTTTGGGTTCTTTAAGTTGGAGTCTAAAGTTGATGAACCGGTAATCCGCGCATATTCAATGGCGAACTATCCAGAAGAGTTTGGCATTATTATGTTAAACGTGCGTATTGCGACACCACCACCACGCAATCTGAGTTTGCCGTGCGGTAAGATGTCTTCGTACATCTGGAGTCTCAAGCCTGGCGATAAGGTGACAATCTCCGGTCCGTTTGGTGAGTTCTTCGCTAAAGATACTGATGCTGAAATGGTATTTATTGGCGGTGGTGCTGGTATGGCGCCAATGCGTTCGCATATTTTCGATCAACTAAAACGTATCAAAACTAAACGTAAGATGAGTTTCTGGTACGGTGCTCGCTCTAAGCGCGAAATGTTCTATGTTGAAGATTTCGATATGCTGGCTAAAGAAAACGATAACTTTAACTGGTATGTGGCGCTGTCTGATCCGCAGCCTGAAGATAACTGGGATGGATACACTGGCTTTATTCACAACGTGCTTTATGAAAACTACCTGAAGAGTCATGAAGCACCGGAAGACTGTGAATTTTATATGTGTGGTCCTCCAGTCATGAATGCTGCGGTCATTGCGATGTTGAAAGACCTCGGCGTTGAAGAAGACAATATATTGTTGGATGACTTCGGTGGTTAGGTAAAATATGAAGGCACAGCACCATGCTGTGCCTTCTGTTATATGTCCCAATTTCTAGCCTATCCTTTTACTGAACGTATTGATATTACTGGTGTTGTTAGCTTTTTAGACCGCCAATGAAACGATTGTCGCTTTGAGGTATAATGCAGTTGTACTTAAGTTAATACCTGAAGCAAGAGGAATCATGATGAGTACATTCATAGCCGCTTTTTTGTTTTTACTGGTTTTCTTTTTGTTGATGTCGATCGGCTACTTGCTTAAGCGTAAAGCTGTTCAGGGAAGTTGTGGTGGATTAGGTGCCTTGGGTATTGCCAAAGCGTGTGATTGTGACGAGCCCTGTGACCGACGTAAGGCTAGAGACGCGAAGGAAGCCAAACGGCAGGAATATCTGGCTAAACACCGTATTCTCTAATGATATGATAATTAATAAAAAAGCGGCCATTTCGGCCGTTTTTTTATTGTCAAAAATTGCTGTATCAAAACACTTCTCTTTATATATGATTGTAAATAGTAATTATTATTTTTATTAACCATATGAAATTAAAGCGTAATTTGATATTTATTGCTGCAGAGGTTACTCTTAAAAAATTGATATAGATCAAACCCACTTCTACAAGGAACTGTGTTATGAAAGGTCAACCCAAAGTAGTAGTACAGCTTAATAAGGTATTGACGTGTGAGCTTACTGCTATCAATCAGTATTTTCTTCACGCCAGAATGTTTAAAAACTGGGGACTTGAAGGTCTCAATCATCACAGTTATAAAAAATCCATTCAGGATATGAAACATGCCGATAAGTTGATAGAGCGGGTACTGTTTCTTGAAGGTCTGCCGAATCTGCAACAGCTGGAAAAACTGCGGATTGGTGAGCATAGTGAAGAGATGTTGTCATGTGACAAACTGATGTTAGAGGCACAGTTGCAACTGTTGCGGGACTCCATTGCCTTGTGTGAGGTTGAACAAGACTATGTAAGCCGGGATCTGCTGGAAGACATTCTCGAAGATGAGGAAGAACATCTGGATTGGTTAGAATCCCAGTTTGAACTTATACGTTTGACCGGTATTCAGAATTATCTGCAATCTCAATTAGAAGCGGCTTAAGAGGGCGTTATGAAAGGACATCCACAGATTATCGAGATGCTGAATAAACAGCTCACCGGCGAGTTATCTTCAATGGATCAGTATTTTGTTCATGCCCACATGTATGAGGATTGGGGGCTGAATGAGTTGTATGAACGTGTCAATCATGAATCACTTGATGAGCGAGGTCATGCGGCCAAACTGATTTCCAGAATATTATTTCTTGAAGGCAAGCCCGATATCGCCAATCGTGACGCGCTTAACATCGGGGCTGATGTTGAACAGATGCTGCATAACGATCTGCAGTACGAATACAAAGTGGCTGAGTCTCTGCGCCGAGGGATTGCTCTGTGTGAACAATTGGGGGATTACCAGACGCGAGAGTTGTTAGAAGTTTTGCTGGAAGATACCGAAGATGATCATATGTATTGGCTGGAAAAACAGCTGGGTTTGATCCAAAAAATCGGGTTACATAATTATCTGCAGTCAAAGATGTAATATTTGTCATAGGAATGTCGGCTGCGGCTTACACAGCCAGAAGATGATTTACATAAGTGTTCAGTTCATATTCAGTTGCTTCTGTATACTATTTAATCAATAACAGAAGGATATTGTTTATGAACGCACTGCGAAGCCGTCGACATTCCTCCGGGCACACCTCTCAGCACCGACGTTTGGACGAAGTGACAAATAAAGTTGTCACAAAAAAAGCGCCTAGCTGTTCCTCATCCCAACAGCCTGTTGTCAGCAAGGAAGAACTGGCGTACATCTTTTCTTTATTCTGCTGAACGTTATTTTTGACACTTGTCAGCCTTTAAACACTTTGTTACGTAAATTTTAACTAAAAGTGTGCGGCGGCTTTTGATACATTGTTGGCTCCTCTATAAAAAAAGCAAAAGCAGGAGCCCTGATGTTGCAAATTAAACGTTCATTAAGCCTACAGCTAGTAGTGACTATTGCTGGTGCTTTGGCAATATTACTTACGTTGGTAGCTGCTCTGATTGTTAAAACCGATAGTGACGAAACCCGTGTTCGTATTGATAGCGATATTTCGTCCATGTTGGACCTGAAGGCGCAGGAGATCGGCAGTTATTTTTATGCCAAAGGTCAGATTATCCACTCAATCTTTTCCAATCCATGGGTTGTTAATTGGTTTTCAGCATATAAAGATCGTGGTTCAGATCTTTCAAATGACAACCAATACCATGAGCTAATTAAATATTTTCATTTTTTCTCTGAACGTGACAAAGACATCAAGTCGGTCTTTCTGGGTTCGGCAAACACCTTTGAATACTTTGATTTGAATGGCCGTTATGACGGTGACCCTGATTATTACACCAACAAACGCCCATGGTGGCAGGAGGCCATTGACAAGAATGGCTTATTTGTTGCCGATCCGGCTGTGGATGCCAATGACGGTACTGTATCTGCCACGGTTAAAACAGTTGTCAAAGATAGTTCAGGACGCCTGATTGGCATTGGTGGTATGGATATTCTTATCGATACCATTGGTAAAAACTTGCTGTCACCCATTAAATACCAAGGCGAAGGGCAGGCATTTTTGATGACTGACCAAGGGAAGTTAGTGTATTTCCCAGGCTTTAATAAGTCCTTCACGCCTGGTACAGACCTTATTCAGGTCGATGCGCTGTCTGCGGATAACAGTGGCTTTGCAGCGCTGAAACACACTATGCAAGCCAATGGCAGCGGTGTAAGCGAAGTGACTTATCAGGGGCAACTGCAGCATGTCAGCTACGTCAATATCAGCAGCGATTACCCTCAAGTTCGCTGGTATCTGGGATTTATGTTACCAGATGCGGTTTTTCAGGCTCCGGTTAAACAGAAATTCTGGCAGACCAGTTTGATCTCGATTGTCATCATTTTGTTAGTGGGTTTGGTTATCAGCTTAGTGTTGCAGCCATTTCGACGTCATCTGAAAGAGCTGCTTCATGCACTAGAAGATATTGCTGAAGGCGAAGGTGATTTGACTCGTCGTATTCAGATGAAACGCGAAGATGAACTTGGGCGCCTGAGCAGTGCTTTCAATAAATTCGCCGCTAAGGTGGAAGATATGTTGAAAGAGACTCGCCAGCTAACAGAAGAAGTTGATCGCGGGGTTGACGGTTCGGTAGCTGTGTGCGAACAGGCACTCAGTTCTGTACGGGCGCAGAAGCAGCAGATTGCGTCAGTTGCCACGGCGGCAACAGAAATGGCACATACCAGTCAGGAAATGGCGGCAGGAGCCCAACGAACCGCCGATTCTGCCGATGCCGCACAAAAGCAGTCGTTGGCTGGCGTACAGACAGTGCAAAAAGCCGCCAACGGTATGTATGCTTTATCCAACCAAGTTAATTCTGCTGCCAGCGTCATCCGCGAACTTAAAAGCAGCTCAGAGGAAATTGGTGAAGTACTCAGCGTTATCCGTGCGATAGCAGAACAGACCAATCTGTTGGCGCTCAATGCCGCTATTGAAGCAGCACGAGCAGGCGAACAAGGGCGTGGGTTTGCGGTGGTAGCGGATGAAGTGCGAACACTAGCGTCACGGACACAAGATTCTACCAGCAGTATTCAGGATATTATCCAGACGCTGCAAGCTCAGGCACTGCAGGCAGAGCAGGTGATGGAGGCAGGCGTTAAAGAGGCTGATAGCGGCAGAGAACTTACGGTGCAGGTAGAAGCTGTGTTGGCTGACATCACTGCTGCAATTGATGAGATCCAACAACAAACCGCAGAAATGACCTCTGCTATCGGACAACAAGCGGTAGTTGCGGATGAAGTAGCGCGTAATATAGAGGACGTGCGCGAAAGTTCAGATGAATCACTTACCGCCAGTGAAGAGTTAGTCGAACAGATGAAAGCGTTTCGTGCAGTCAGCAAGGCGTTGACGGACAACATCGGTCACTTTCGCACCAGCTGAGATCTGTTGGGTTAACAAAGAGGAGCTTCGGCTCCTTTTTTAATATCCTTTACAATAACACTGTTTATTTGTACAGTATTTCTATGTGCGACACCCAGGTAAAACAAAATGAAGAAAATCATTCATGTGGATATGGATTGCTATTATGCAGCCGTTGAAATGCGTGATTTTCCTGAATATCGAGGAAAACCTCTAGCTGTAGGCGGCAGTCGGGAGCGCCGAGGCGTTATCAGTACTTGTAACTATGAGGCACGAAAATTTGGTGTGCATTCCGCTATGGCAACCGGCTATGCGTTAAAGCTCTGCCCCCAGCTAATTTTGCTACCGGGAAGGATGGAACTATATAAAGCAATATCGCAGCAGATCCGTGCTATTTTTCAGCGCTACACCAATAAAATTGAGCCTTTGTCGTTAGACGAGGCCTTTCTTGACGTATCTGCGTGTGATTTGTATCAGGGCTCCGCGACACTTATTGCTGAGGCTATCCGTCGGGATATTTGGGCTGAAACTGAACTGACCGCCTCCGCTGGGGTTGCGCCAGTGAAGTTTCTGGCCAAAGTGGCTTCAGAGCTTAACAAACCTAACGGCCAGTTTGTGATCACTCCCGAGCAATTGCCCCATTTTATTGCACAACTACCGTTGCACAAGATTCCCGGTGTCGGCAAAGTTACCGCCAGCCGCTTGGCACAGATGCAATTACATACCTGTGCAGATGTGCAGCGCTTTCCTGAATACAAATTAGTGGAGATATTCGGTAAGTTTGGCCACATATTACACCAACGTGCATTTGGTATTGATGACCGGGAACTGACGCCTTATCGCCCACGGAAGTCCGTTGGGGTTGAAACCACTCTTGCTCGGGATATTTTCAATCTGGAGCAGTGCCGACAGGTGATGCAGGGACTGATAAAAGAGCTGGCTGGCAGATTACAGCGCCACACACACGAGCGGCAGATAGGAAAATTAGTTGTAAAGCTCAAATTCGCCGATTTTCGTCAGACCACCATTGAGAGTCGCGCCAGCACATTATCGCCACAGATGCTTGATAGCTTGTTGACGCAAGCCCTGCAACGTGCTGAAGGTCGAGGTATCCGGTTGGTGGGCATCGCGGCAGGTTTAGTAACCAATCACGCTGGTGACAGCTCTGCTCATGAACAGCAATTGACGTTAAATATCTAAGGAACCAGTGATTAAGTCAGTACATTGAGGTTTAAAAAATTATCAAATGGCTTTGATAGGTTTCGTAGTAATGCATGGGTAACACGGCCATCGCCCAGTGATTTTTTGAATATAAATTAGTGAATAATAGGAAACAAAAAAGCCTGTAAAAACAGGCTCTTTTGAGGAATTTGATGGTGGCCCCTCACGGACTTGAACCGTGGACCTAACGATTATGAGTCGTGTGCTCTAACCAACTGAGCTAAGGGGCCTTGTTGACGGTGTTTTTGTCAAGCGGGTGAGAGTATACGAACTTTGTTCCGGCTTGTCACCCGTGTTTTGGTGCTTATTGAACTGCTGCGCTTTCAATTGGTTATCTGTTATGCAGTGGTCGAAAATTTGGCAATAAAAAACCCCGCAGAAGCAGGGTTTTTTCATTATAAACGTTTATTCATCCAAGAAGGATTTCAGAATTTCTGAGCGGCTAGGGTGACGCAGTTTACGCAGTGCCTTAGCTTCAATCTGACGGATACGTTCACGGGTTACATCAAACTGTTTACCTACTTCTTCCAAAGTATGATCAGTGTTCATGTCGATACCAAAACGCATGCGAAGCACTTTAGCTTCACGTGCCGTCAGCCCTGCCAGCACTTCATGAGTCGCTTGTTTTAGGCTCTCGCTAGTGGCGCTGTCCAGCGGCAATTCCAGCGTGGTGTCTTCAATGAAGTCGCCCAGATGCGAATCTTCATCATCGCCGATCGGTGTTTCCATTGAGATTGGCTCTTTGGCAATCTTCAGCACTTTCCGAATTTTGTCTTCTGGCATCATCATACGTTCTGCCAACTCTTCTGGCGATGGCTCGCGTCCCATCTCTTGCAGCATCTGCCGTGAAATACGGTTCAGCTTGTTGATGGTTTCGATCATATGCACTGGAATACGGATAGTACGAGCTTGGTCCGCGATTGAACGGGTAATTGCTTGCCGGATCCACCAAGTCGCATAGGTAGAAAATTTGTAACCACGGCGGTATTCAAATTTATCTACGGCCTTCATCAAACCGATGTTGCCTTCCTGAATAAGATCCAGGAATTGCAGACCACGGTTGGTGTATTTCTTGGCGATAGAAATTACCAGACGTAGGTTAGCTTCCACCATTTCTTTCTTGGCTCGGCGGGCTTTCGCTTCGCCAATACTCATGCGGCGGCTGATGTCCTTGATTGCCGTTATTGACAGACCTGTTTCGGCTTCTATTGCCGCCAGTTTGCTATGGCAGCGGACCACGTCTTCCTCTACGGCCTTCAAGGTATCGGAATATGCTTTTGCTGCCGCGATTTCTTTCTGGAACCAGGTAATATCTGTTTCATTACCACCGAATAACTTGATAAAGTTTTTCTTTGGCATTTTCGCTTGTTCGACACACAGCTTCATGATCAGCCGTTCCTGAACGCGTACCTTGTCCATCATCGCACGCATACTTTTGACTAAGCGATCAAACTGCTTGGGAACTAAACGAAACTCTTTGAAGATCTCACCAATTTCAAACAATGCACCTACGGCATGCGGATGGTTACGGCCTTTTTCAGCGATGATTTTCAGTGAGTTCTCATAGGCGGCTCGCAGCTGTGCAAAACGTTCGCGCGCTTCTTCCGGGTCTGGCCCTTTGGCACCGTCATCATCGTCGCTGCCGGACTCATCTTCGTCTTCATCGTCGTCGAGATCATCTTCGTCGTCCAGATCGTCATCAGACAATTCTGAACCAATGTGTGTGGCAGCCGGGCCCACTTCATCGTCATCAGGATTTACAAATCCAGAGATAATGTCAGACAGACGCAGTTGATCGGCTTCATATTGATCGTATTGTTCGAGGATCATGGCAATCGCTTGTGGATATTCAGCCACAGAGCCTTGTACCTCGTTGATCCCTTCTTCAATACGTTTAGCGATCTGGATTTCGCCCTCGCGGGTCAATAGTTCTACGGTACCCATTTCACGCATATACATGCGGACAGGGTCTGTAGTCCGTCCCAGTTCGTTTTCAACCGAAGCCAGCGCAGCAGCAGCTTCTTCTGCCGCGTCGTCGTCAGTGTTGTCTTCAGACATCATAATGTCATCGGCATCGGGGGCTTCTTCGAACACCCGGATACCCATGTCATTTATCATCTGGATAATATCTTCGATCTGGTCTGAATCGACCATGTCGGCAGGTAAGTGATCGTTCACTTCTGCATAGGTTAGATAACCTTGCTCTTTACCTTTTGCGAGCAACAGTTTAAGTTGCGACTGCGGAGTATGATCCATAGATATCATCCAATTTGGTAACTGTTACAACGATAAGCAACGGCATTACTTGGGTGCCGTGCAAACCATCAATTATAACCATTTGCACAATACTGTGCCAGCCCGTTGCCGAACCTGAACCGGAAAATTCTTAAGTTATGAGCGCTTCATGGCGGCAATCAGCTTGGTCAGCTGTAACTTTTCTTCCTTAGTCAGATTTTGCTTCAGGCTTAATTCCTGATAGCGCTGTTCAATATATTGATTGTTCAGCCATACCAGTGCGGTTTTAAACTCTTGCTGTACGTTATCATCCGCCACTTGATGGTCCCATTGGGCTAGTTTAGTCAGTATCGGGTAATCTTCTGTATCCCGATAATATTCAAGTAGTTGTGCGCTGTTTAACGTTTGGTTTCGAGTTAAATCCAATAAGCGAACCAGCAACTCTATGCCGGCCATTTTCAAAAATTGTAGTGCCGGTTGAGGCACTAAGTTAACCCCTAAACGGGGATCCTGTACCAGCAGGGCAATTGCCAATCTTAAGGGGGTGCCTCTGCCTTTCAATGTCTGTTGTTGCTGGGCTTGTGCGATGCTTTTGGGTTGGAACCCTAAACGTCGCTTCATTTCTTCAACATTTCCCATACGCAAGCGATAGGTAAGGTTTTCCAGCAACAGATTTTGTAACACGCTGTCTTGAATACGTTCAAGTAACGTCATGGCTTGCTTGGCAAACGATGCTTTGTCGCCGCCATTACGCTCGGTTAATGTATCAAACAAAAACGCTTCCAGTGGCTGAGCGGCTTCAATCAACTGCTCAAATGCTTCTTTCCCGGCCTTGCGCACCATGGAATCTGGATCTTCGCTTTGTGGTAAAAACATAAAACGCACGGTATCACCGGGTTTGAGCATCGGTAGTGCGGTTTCCAGCGCACGCCATGCCGCTTCACGCCCAGCATTATCGCCGTCATAGCAACACACCACCTCTTTGGCACTGCGTAGTAGCAACTGGAACTGCTCGGCGGTAGTCGATGTTCCCAGTGAAGCGACCGCGTAATCAACGCCAAACTGCGCTAATGCCACCACGTCCATATAGCCTTCAACAATTAGCACTCGGTGAGGGTCGCGATGTTGTTGTCGCAGTTCGTACAGTCCGTAGAGCTCATTGCCCTTATGAAATATGGGCGTTTCTGGTGAATTCAAGTATTTCGGCGTACCGTCACCTAGGACTCTGCCACCAAATGCGATGACTCTGCCACGACGGTCACGGATAGGGAACATCAGCCGATCGCGGAAGCGGTCATAGCGGCGCCCTTGCTCATTATTGATGAGCATGCCTGCTGTTAGTAACTTCTCTTGTAGTTGTGGTTTTTGAGCATACAAGTTCAGCAGATTATCCCAGCCATCAGGCGCATAACCGATACCAAAACGTTCTACAATTTCTTCTGATAGCCCGCGTTTTTGCAGGTAATCCAATACTCGTTGTTTTTCTGGATGTTGGCGCAGTTGCTTTTGAAAATAACGCCCGGCATCTTCCATCAACTGATATAAATCACGGCTGATACTTTCGTCGGCACGATTACCGGAATCGCGTGGCACATCCAGCCCTAATTGCCCGGCGAGCTCCCCAATGGCATCGAGGAAGTCCATGCGCTCATACTCCATGACAAAGTCGATAGCATTGCCATGGGCACCACAGCCGAAACAATGATAAAACTGTTTTTCACGGCTGACGGTAAAAGAAGGGGACTTTTCACTATGGAACGGGCAGCAGGCAGCATAATTCTTACCGGCTTTTTTTAACGGCACTTTGCGGTCGATGAGATCGACAATATCTGTGCGAGCAATGAGCTCGTTGATAAAATCTCTAGGTATTGCCATGCGTTTCAGTCTTTGCCCTTAGACCGATGAAACAAACAAGCCGCGCTGAAGCACGGCTTGTTCGTGAAACAACACCAGATTATTGCAGTTTGGCTTTTATCTGAGCGCTTACTGCACCCATGTTGGCCCGACCTAATATCTGGCTTTTGACTAATCCCATCACTTTGCCCATATCGGCTATGGACACGGTGCCTGTCTCTTTAATCGCTGCATCAATGATCTGATGAAGTTCATCATCACTCAAAGGTTGTGGCAGAAATTCTTTTAACACCAGAATTTCTGCTTCTTCCGCAGCGGCTAACTCAGGACGTCCAGCGGCTTGATACTGCTCGATTGCATCACGCCGTTGTTTCACCATCTTGGTCAGTACAGCTATGATCTGCTCATCGGTCAGGGTTTCGCGGGTGTCCACTTCAACCTGCTTGATTGCAGCAAGCGCCATACGAATAGTGCTCAGGCGTGCCTTTTCTTTGGCAACCATCGCCTGTTTCATCTGCGCTTTAAGCTGTTCTGTTAGATTCATAATCAGGAATTAGTACAAACGTACGCGACGAGCGTTTTCGCGAGAAAGCTTTTTAGCCAAACGTTTTACCGCGGCAGCTTTGGCACGTTTACGAGCTGTAGTAGGTTTTTCATAAAACTCACGAGCACGAACGTCCGCCAGAATACCGGCTTTTTCGCAAGAGCGCTTAAAACGACGCAGAGCAACGTCGAATGGTTCATTTTCACGTACTTTAATAATTGGCATACGCCATCACCCCTTAGGTGTTATTTGTATTGAGTCACTAGACGTGACACAAGTCAGATTAAAAATGGTGCGAAATTCTAAACCGATTCGCCCTCACTTGTAAAGGGCTGAACCTTGTTAGTTTATGGCGTTCTGGTTGGATATTCGTGGGGAATCACAGTAGAATTGCCGCTCATTGTAGTTGTGGACAACATTAAGCACCATGCGGGTATTAGGTATTGAAAGCTCCTGTGACGAGACAGGTATTGCCATTTATGACGAAGAACTGGGGTTACTGTCCCATGCGTTATATAGCCAGGTAAAACTGCATGCCGATTATGGCGGTGTGGTGCCGGAACTGGCCTCACGCGATCATGTGCGCAAAATTGTGCCTCTTATCCGGGAAGCGCTGGCAACGGCCGATACCCGAATCGAAGATCTAGATGGCATCGCTTATACCAAAGGTCCGGGGTTGATTGGCGCTTTGTTGGTTGGGGCCTGTGTCGGGCGCTCACTGGCGTTTGCTTGGAATAAACCCGCGGTTGGTGTGCATCATATGGAAGGGCATTTGTTGGCACCCATGCTAGAAGATGATGCGCCTAAATTTCCTTTTGTGGCATTACTGGTATCGGGTGGACACTCAATGCTGGTGGATGTGCAAGGTATTGGGCGTTATCAGGTTTTGGGTGAGTCGATTGATGATGCTGCCGGCGAAGCCTTTGATAAAACCGCCAAACTGATGGGATTGGATTATCCCGGCGGCCCCCGTTTATCCAAGCTAGCGGCACAAGGCCACGCCGCTGACTATAAATTTCCACGGCCGATGACCGACCGTCCGGGATTGGATTTTAGCTTCTCAGGCTTAAAGACCTTCGCGGCCAACACCATCGCTGCTGAACCCGATGATGAACAGACTCGCGCCAATATTGCCCGAGCATTTGAAGAAGCCGTGGTTGATACCTTAGCCATTAAATGTCGCCGCGCTTTGGAGTTGACCGGATATCAGCGCTTGGTCATTGCTGGCGGTGTCAGTGCTAACCAGCGGTTACGCACCTCACTGGCGGAATTGATGCAGAAACGCCATGGCCGGGTGTTTTATCCCCGCGGCGAGTTTTGTACTGATAATGGTGCCATGATCGCTTACGCTGGTTTACAGCGGTTAAAGGCGGGAGCCACTGAGGATTTGGCAGTAAAAGCGCAACCGCGCTGGCCTTTAGACTCGTTACCGGCCGTTTAACGCTATCCGTTTTTTTTGCGACGAAACATCTTCGACTCTTCACCATTGAAGAGTCGACGGATATTGTCTTTGTGACGCCAAATGATCAGCGCTGACAACATGGTGACGGGCAGGGTAAAGCGATCGTCAAACCATAGTGTATAAAGCGGGGCTAATAGGCAAGTGACGATGGCTGCTAAGGATGAATAACGGGTCAATAACACGACCAATAGCCAAGTCCCCATCAAGCTGACCGCCATATAACTAATGGGGGCCATAGCACCTAGTGCGGTGGCTACCCCTTTGCCACCTTTAAAATCAAAAAACAGTGGAAACATGTGGCCGAGACAGGCTGATATTGCGATCACCCCCAGCCATACCCCGTGGATCCCCAGCAGGTACGCTCCATACGCAGGGAGTGCACCTTTGAGCATATCGAAAAAAAACACCAGTGCTGCTGCCCATACCCCGCCAATCCGCAACACATTGGTGGCTCCGGGGTTTTTCGAGCCTTTACTGCGCGGATCCGGTAACCCTTTGAGACGACATACCAGAATGGCGCTGGAGATAGAGCCGAGTAGGTAAGCCACGGCTATCATAACGATAATCAGCACTGCGGTATTCAAATTGGTTTCCTTACACGTCTTAAGGTATTATCGCGCACACCCAACGGGCGGCTTAAACGGCTGAGATGGTTGTGCTCATGGCGTAGCATGTCCACCAGCGTCTTATCCTACTGAAACTTAGTTCTATGAGAAAGAGCTGACCGCTAATATCCGGAGGTAAAGCGCGGATTATACCGGCTTTAAGTGTGAAAGCTTATCTGACCTCCATAATCTGCAAGGAAAACTATGGATAAAGTCCTGATAACCGGGCTGCAGGTAGATACCGTGATTGGCATCTATGACTGGGAAAAACAACTGCACCAAACACTGGTACTTGATCTAGAGATGGCCTGGGATAACCGAGCGGCTGCGGAACATGACGATTACCAGCGGGCACTATGCTATGAAACTGTCAGTAAACGGCTAGTACAGCTCATCACCGCAAAGCCCATAGAACTCATTGAAACTGTTGCCGAGCGTGTTGCTTCCTGTCTGCTGGAGGAATTTCTAGTGCCTTGGGTCAAAGTGCGAGTAATGAAACCCGGGGCGGTGGCGGCTGCACAAGCGGTGGGCGTTGAAATCGAGCGTAGCAGGTAATAGTGTGAGTTCTCGAGTCTTTATCAGTCTGGGCAGTAATATTGAGCCTGAGCGTTACTTGCGGGCTGGTCTGCAGGAGTTGCAGACAATTTTCGGCGAGCTTGCCTGTTCACCTATCTATGAAAGCAAGTCGGTAGGCTTTAACGGCAGTAACTTCCTGAATATGGTGGTATCCGTGCCAACGGTGATGTCGGTTGCTGACGTTGTGGCCTGCTTTAAAGCGATTGAATTGCGCCATGGTCGGTTGCCCGGCGCCAAGAAGTTTGCGCCTCGTACGCTGGATCTAGATTTGTTGCTGTATGACGATCTGATATGTCAGAACCCAGTGGTACTACCGCGGGCGGAGATCCTCACTAATGCATTTGTTTTATGGCCGTTGGCGGAACTTGCGCCGACTTTGGTGCATCCAATTGCCGGTAAGCCCTACGCGCAACTGTGGGATGAATATGATAAGTCGCGCCAGAAACTCTGGCCGGTAGCTGTGGATTTTGGCCCGTTGGCCTGATATTTCAAGGAGTTGTATGGATATTATACAGGTGGTCATTCTCGCACTTATTCAAGGATTGACCGAATTTCTGCCGATTTCCAGTTCCGCCCATCTGATTTTGCCGTCACAGTTGCTGGGATGGCCGGACCAGGGGCTGTCGTTTGATGTGGCAGTCAATACTGGTTCGTTATTGGCTGTGGTGATCTATTTCCGCCATGAGCTATACAACATGGCAAAGGCCTGGTTGGCAAGTATTATAAAACGCCAGTCAAGCAATGAAAGCCAGCTTGCGTGGTGGATTATTTTGGCAACAATTCCCGCCGTGTTTTTTGGGTTTATGGCAAAGGGGTTTGTGGAAACTCATTTGCGCAGTGCCAGTGTGATTGCATTTACGACTATCGTATTTGGCTTGTTGTTATGGTGGGCAGATAAACACTCCCGATTGGCGCTCACAGAATATCAGTCCGGCTGGCGTAAGTCGCTAATCATCGGTTTTGCGCAAGCGCTGGCGCTTATCCCGGGAACGTCTCGTTCAGGCATCACCATGACCGCCGCATTAATGCTGGGATTAACTCGCGAAGCTGCTGCGCGTTTCTCATTTCTGATGTCGGTACCTGTGAGTTTGGGAGCGGCAATTCTGGTGGTGAAAGATTTGGCCGAGAGTCCGGAGCCGCTTGATATGCAGGCATTACTTTTAGGAACGTCTATTTCTTTTGTTGCGGCTTATGCTTGTATCCACTACTTCCTCAAAATTATCAGCAGAATGGGCATGACACCGTTTGTTATCTATCGGTTATTGCTGGGCGTGGGGCTGTGTGTTTTTATTGCACTGCACAGCTAATAGGTGGTGGGTATCGGCAGGATATGAACGTTTTGGCAGAGTTATAGGTAACAGCAAAAAAAATCGGCAACACTAAAGTGTTGCCGATTTCTATGGTGGGAAATGCCACCATTATTATTTTTTGTAGCGAGTAGCTACATTGTCCAGACGGTCGTTAGCGCGTTTGGCTTCTGCCTGAGCGTCCATAGCAGCTGCTTTGGCATCTTTCACGTCAGCAGACAGTTTGCTCTGGTCAGCTTTCATTGCACTTACTTCGGCAGACAGCTGGTCAACTTTGTTACCCAAGTTGGCAACGCTTTCTTCCAAAGCAGTGGTGTTTGCACAGCCACCTAACAGAGCAGTCATTGCTACGCCAGCAATCATCAGTACTTTTTTGTTCATGAAGAAATCCCTTTTGAAGGTTTGGTTTTTAGTCGTTCGGCTGATGTTCAACCGATTCGTGCTTATTATCTCATAGCCAATTTAATTTGCTATGGGTATTAACAAAAACTCCTTTTTACCTTATCCAATATGATCAGAAATGCAAGTTTCAAGGCCTAATTCTGGGTTTCTATATGAAATATCTAACAAGTTGTGTCATTTTTTACGTAGTTTTGCTTAACAAGTCTGATTTTTTCCAGACGCTGCAGATTGAGCTGCTGGCGAATGGCGTGCCCTTGATAGCCAGCTTCAATAATCGGTTGCACATTCACTGTGGTCGCAGCGGCAAACAGCTGTTGCAACAGCTGAGCTTGAGGGTAGCTTTTGTGCTCTAAACCCAAGCGGCCGGTGGCATCCGCCTCACATATTAACGCTAGCTGTTTTAACCGCGTTGGTTTGCGCCAGAAATCCGCTTTGTCGAACAGCTTCAGTACGGTTTCCGGGCGCAACTCATCCAATATATGGATGTTCTGGTGCTGGTCGCTGGCCAGCAATGCGAGATCCCGATAGTCGGAAGGTACGCGCAGACGCTCACATAACTGGCGGATAGGAACGAGGCCGCGTTGACCATGACCATGATGTTTTGGCAACAGTTCTTTTGGTGTCAGCGCTTTGCCCAGATCATGTATTAACGTTGCAAAACGTACTTGGGGATCTGTGGTCAGTTGGGCTGCTTGCTTGAGCGCCATCAAGGTGTGGATCCCTGAGTCGATTTCCGGGTGCCACTTGGCTGGTTGTGGCACGCCAAATAGCGCATCAAGTTCTGGCATTAGGGGTTGCAATGCATTGCAACTGCGCAGCACTTCAAAAAAGATCTGTGGGGCATCACATTGCAATACTTTTTCCAGTTCTTGCCATACTCTCTCGGCCGTCAAGGCCTGCAACTCGCCACTGGCAGCAATCTGTTGCATCAATGTGAGGGTTTCAGCGGCGACGGTGAAACCTTGCGCTGCGAAACGTGCCGCAAAGCGCGCTACTCGCAGTACTCGCAACGGATCTTCCACAAATGCAGGAGACACGTGCCGTAGTAGGCGTTGTTGCAAGTCTTGCTGACCGTTAAACGGGTCATACAGTTTGCCATCTGCATCTAATGCCATGGCGTTGATGGTGAGATCTCGCCGCAATAAGTCTTGTTCCAGTGTGACATCTGGGCTGGCATAGCAACTGAATCCGCCGTAGCCGCGACCAATCTTGCGTTCTGTGCGTGCCAGTGCGTATTCCTCTTGTGTCTGAGGATGTAGAAACACCGGAAAGTCTTTTCCCACTTGACGATAGCCCAGTGCCAGCATCTGCTGCTCTGTTGCGCCCACCACCACATGATCCCGGTCTTTGACCGTTAAGCCCAGCATTTGGTCGCGCACTGCGCCACCAACCAGATATGTCTGCACTTGCCATAAATCCTTCATTAATATGTCTGCTGCAAGAATAACACGGGCAATGGTTGCTGTGGACTTCATCGAGTGATCACACAATTAGCTGCAGGAGGTTTTGACAAACACTGGCCTTGTCTTAAACTGAGCTGTCTCTTTCAACCAAGGATTGCCGAGCTCATGTACAAGGCGTTTTACGGACTGAGTGATAACCCGTTTTCTATTGCTCCCAACCCCAGTTATCTGTTTTTAAGTGATCGTCATCGGGAAGCACTGGCGCATCTGAAATATGGTCTGGGAGAAACCGGTGGCTTTGTATTGCTTACTGGTGAAGTCGGTACCGGAAAAACCACTGTGTCGCGCTGTTTGTTGCGACAACTGCCGGAAAATACCGATACCGCCTTTATTCTTAACCCATCGCTGACGGAAGCTGAACTGCTGGCGACTTTGTGTGACGAGCTAGGTATTCACTACGGCGAGGCACCAACACTTAAACAACTGACCGACCTTATCAGTCGTTATCTGCTCGATAACCATCAGGCAGGTAGAAATACCGTCATGATTATTGACGAGGCCCAGCATTTGCGTCCTGAGGTGCTGGAGCAACTACGACTGTTGACTAATCTGGAAACCGATACCAAGAAACTGTTGCAGGTCATTCTTATCGGTCAGCCTGAATTACAACAACTGCTGAAACGTCAGGAATTGCGGCAGTTAGCGCAACGTATCACGGCGCGTTATCACTTATTACCGCTGACAGAGCAGGAAGTCGGGCTCTATGTGCAACACCGATTACAGGTTGCTGGACGGATGGAACCGCTGTTTAACAAGGGGGCTATTCGCGCACTGCACCGCTTTAGTGGCGGTATTCCCCGCATTATTAACCTGTTGTGTGAACGCGCACTGATGGCGGGGTATGGTCAGTCTCGTACCCCCATTGATCGCAAGATGGTGAACGCTGCGGCGGCTGAGGTGTTGGGCGAATTACCTCGGCAACGGCGCTGGTGGTTGCCACTATCAGCCTTAGGCGCATTAGTGCTGGCGTTTGGTGGCGGCTATTACTGGCAGAATTATTACCACCAAGGCATAAATCTGGCGCAGGCATCGGAAAATACGGTCGCTTTGGCCCCGGCCCAACCTGCTACCCATGTAGCGGACAAACAGGTCACGCTGACCGAGCGGGTTTTGACCAGCGCTATCGATAAGAGCCGAGATATTGATACCGCCTATGCGGCATTGTTTGGCCTATGGAGTAAAGCGCCTTATGCCGGAGTTTCTGCCTGCCAATCGGCGAGCCAGTTGGGCTTGGCCTGTTTTCAGCAGCAAGGGACCCTGAGTTCATTGCAAAAATTGAATTACCCCGCGGTTGTGTATCTCACCGACGATGCAGGTAAAGCATTTTATGGCACGTTGGTTTCCAGCAATGCGCAACAATTGTTATTGCAGTTAGGCGAGCAGCAATTCTGGGTAACTGATGATTGGTTCAATCAGCACTTTAGTGGCATGTATGAATTATTGTGGCAACCAGCAGCTCAGGCGCAGCAGGCTATCACCCCTAGCTCTAGTCTCGACAAAGTACAGTGGCTGGAAAATGCCTTAGCAACCGCCAGTCAACGGGCGCCGCGCGTAATGAGCTACTTTGATACAGAGCTGGAGCAGGAGTTAAAAGACTTTCAGCGAGCTCACGGTTTGCCAGTTGAAAGTGATGCCTCATTGGCAACACTCGCTCAACTAAGTATTTACCAGCATAATCATGGTCCGGTGCTGCAAAACGGAGGAGCTCGCTGATGTCGATTCTGTTGGATGCAGTAACCCGCGCCAAGCAACAGCAACTTGATAGTAATCTCGACCCCGTGTTGGCCCCTAGAATAGCCATAGAAAAAACAACATCATTACCGTGGAAACCAATAGCTGTGGTGATGATGGCTTTGCTAGCTGGTGGTGCATTGGCGTTTGCTTGGCATTGGCAGGTTAAGGCGGTAAGTACAGTGGCTCCTGAGCCGCAGGTTAAAACGAATACAGCCAAGGATACAGCGGCAGACGCGGGGGTTCGGGTAGCCGGGCGCGCCGCTCTGCCTATTGCACAGCCATTACCGAGTCCTCAGTATGCTGCTCAGGTAGTGACATCTCAGCCGAATCAAGCTGTTGCGGTTGATAAAACGGTGACTCCGAGTGCGCAACCGCAAGTGGTTGAAAGTGTGGCGGCCAATGATGGTAACGATCCGATAATCCTTGGGGCGCAACCAAATCAAAGAGGGTTGCAAGCGCTGCAAGATCTGAAAAATGAAGTACAAACTGCAGCTGACGAGACCGGCATTGAAGATCAACCACAGCCCCAATCTCAACCGGTGCAAGAAGATCAGCAAGCGTTGATTGCCAAATTTCAGGCGGCGCTAAGCGAAGTGGAACGGCGCAATGCCATTGACAAACCTATGACGCCGACCGAGGAGCAGCCTTTACCCAAACAACAGAACCTGCAATATCCCTCTTATGGCAACCTGCCCGCCAGTTTGCAGCTGCAGGTGCCAGAATTTAATATTACCGCGCATATGTATGCTACTGATCCCACAAAGCGCTGGCTGAATGTGGATGGCAAGGAGTTGCAAGAAGGCGACAAAATTAAGGGCAAACTTAAAATTATTGAGATCCGTCCACGTGATGTGGTGCTGGATATTCAAGGAACACGTTTTAAAGTACCCGCGATCTAGGCACTCGATTGATGACTAAGAAAAGGCGCTGTTAGGCGCCTTTTCTACTTATCAGATACAAATGTTGTTTGTCAGTTATTAAGGTAGTGCCCTAATAACAGCGTTAGGCCATACCCCGTACAATAAGAGAGTAACAGTGCTGGCACATATTTGAGATAAGAAACAAACGTCAACTCTTTAACTTTGCTCATGGCAATAATGCCAGAAGCCGAACCAATGACTAGCAAAGAGCCGCCGACACCCACCGCGTAAGTCAGTCCTAACCAACCAGAAAGTGCTAATTGCGGATCGGCCTTAAGCAGCGCTGCGGTCAATGGCACGTTATCCAGCA
Source organism: Shewanella sp. 4t3-1-2LB (assembly GCF_017368415.1). Classification (NCBI taxonomy): domain Bacteria; kingdom Pseudomonadati; phylum Pseudomonadota; class Gammaproteobacteria; order Alteromonadales; family Shewanellaceae; genus Shewanella; species Shewanella sp. 4t3-1-2LB. The sequence continues at coordinate 1,355 of NZ_JAFNJD010000003.1, read as the reverse complement.
ATGCGGAGCCCATACCGGTCACAAAATTGGCAATATCTGGATTATGTCCGGCGTAAATCTGTGCCAGTTGATCGAGTACTCCAATCTCCTTCAGCATTCCAACCAGTAACAGAATTCCTAAGAAAAACAGCAGGGTGTCGTATTCAACCTGACGAATATATTCGAGGATGCGGATCTCTTCTGTATCGGTATGAACCGTTTTCCCCACCAAAAACATCACCGATAGTCCGGTGAGAAAGGTGAGTACGGGAGGAATACCAAACAATATATTGAGCAGCATGGTAAGGATAATGGTGCTGATGAAAATCAATGCAATGATCAGATCAACCGTTTCATATTGTTGCTGCACCGGAACCGCGCTTACTGTGCCTTTGGCACTCAGCGAGAACAGAATTGCCAGCAAAATGACCGCAACTGCTGCCGGAATCACCAGCAGTAGCAGATCTATCATGTGCACATGGCCGCCTAAGAAGATCATCAGAGTCGTCACGTCACCGGTAATCAACGAAACCCCACCGGAGTTCACGGCAAAAATAATCAATACCGCCATCCGACGCCGAAGGTGACTGTCGAGTTGGAAGGTCGTCAATAGCCCTAATGATACCAGTGTCGCCGTGACGTTATCGCAAATGGCCGACAGCCCCAGCGAAAACAGGGCAACTTGGATCATTAACATCCTGACGCTGATCTGCTGTGGGAACAGTTTGCCAACAATAATCTGGATCATTCCCTTCGCATTTAGATAGGCAACAAACGTCATGGTCGACATGAGAAATAACCATAAGGTAGCGATTTCTAGCAGATTTTCTGATAATCGCTCCTGAACCAGTTTTTGATGACCACCATCGCCAGCCGCGACGAATAAGGCAATCCACGAAATACAGCCTAGAAACAGCGTCGTTTTGGCCTTATTGATGTGAGTGATTTCTTCAAAAATAATACTAAGCAGTGCCAGCACCGCCAAGATGAGTAAAAAAGTGTGCAGCATGGGTCGTCCCTGCCAGAGTCTGCGTCAGCCATGAGTGCTGACTATCAAGCTTCAATTAAGGTTGGTGTGATAAAGCGCACAGATCTGAACATATTGTGGGTGGTGTTGCAATCCGAACGCTGCTCAGAAATGATGGGACTTTGGTCGGGTGGCATTTGCATCTAGCGCTGGTATATCCTACGCCGTTACTGTCAATCCCGTCGTTGGGAGAAGACGCTGAGATCTTGCAGGCGTCTTAGCAGTAAAAAACCACCTTCTGAAGAAGGTGGCTTTGTGATTACCCCCTAAAAGGGGGCCTTCTATACAAGAGCAAGCTCAGCTTGCTCTTGTTTTTCGACTCTTTCTTGATGGCGGACATACCTGCGAA
>NZ_JAFNJD010000039.1:0-44419 GCF_017368415.1 Shewanella sp. 4t3-1-2LB | reverse complement strand
ATAGCCATTAGCCAGTGCAAGCGCGGTAGTGAGTTGCATAAAAAAATCCGATGACGAGTGGTCATCGGATTTTGATCTTTTCAATGAGATCGTCAAGCGATCTGGCTTAACTGATCAGCATTAGCCATTTAGGCGGTTTTATTACTCACAGCTCACTCAAATGTAATCGACGGCAACAATTTCGACGTCAGTGCGACCACCTGGCGTTTGAATACCAACCTCATCACCTAAGTTTTTACCAATCAGGCCGCGGGCGATGGGAGAATTTACAGAAATCAGATTCTCTTTGATATTCGCCTCATCATCACCCACGATGCGATAAGTCATTTCAACATCGGTATCAAGATTTAAGATAGTCACAGTGGCACCAAATATTACCCGGCCGTTATTGGGCATTTTGGTGACATCGATGATCTGTGCATTCGAAAGCTTGCCTTCGATATCACGAATACGCGCTTCACAAATCCCCTGCTCTTCACGAGCAGCATGATATTCAGCGTTTTCTTTTAAATCGCCCAGTTCACGGGCGGTGGCAATGGCTTCACTCAGTGCTGGACGTCTTTCAAACTTTAGCATTTCCAGCTCTTTACGTAACTGTTCCGCGCCAGTCAGCGTCATAGGAACCTTATTCATGTCTCTGTCGTCTCCTGTAAAACAAAAGCGACCTATGCTGGCCCGAAAAGGGCCTGCACAGTCTCAATGGGGTGAACGGGCGCTCGTAACATCAGATACTGTCGGCGCCAAAGATGTTTTTTGCCAGACAACCACGGCGAACACCGGGTTGGTATCACTTCACCATAATGCAAGCTTACCTAAGCTGCGGCGGCCTTGCCAGTGATGCACCGAAAATTTATGAGTTGTAACAGTCTGGCTCGTAGATTTTTTAAGAATCCTTGCGGATATCAAAGGCCTTACAGTAGCGTGAAACGCGCATCCAACGACACTTGTCAACATGAGTGCTCACAACACATGATGCATATTTGGTCGGAAAACACCCGCAGGCACCTTAAAATACAAAACGCCCGATGAACTTCATCAGGCGTTTTAGGTGGAAATAAGTGTTAACTTATTCCCGAGCGAGACAACGACTTACTTGGTGACTCGCGCATGCAGTTCCTGCACTGAGGATACTTTATTGCGGTCATCAGCAGTGTTTGCCATACAGGTAGCAAAAGCCGCGTTCATGGTGGTGGTGTAATTCACTTTGTAGCGCAAAGCACCACGGCGCAGTTGCTTGGAGTCTTCAATAGCCTGACGCCCTTCGGTGGTGTTAACGATATAGGTGTACTCACCGTTTTTCATGCGGTCAAGAATGTGAGGCCGTCCTTCATGCACCTTGTTCACCAGCCGTGGGTTGATCCCCGCTTCACCCAATACCACAGCCGTGCCGTGGGTAGCATCAATTTCGTAGCCCAACTCAATCAGTTTGGCAGCCAAATCGGCAACCCGCTTCTTGTCGCTGTTACGCACAGACAACAAGGCGCGACCGGATTTTGGGATATCCTTGGAAGTAGTACCAAGTTGTGCTTTGGCATAGGCCTCAGCAAAGGTATCACCCACGCCCATCACTTCACCGGTTGAACGCATTTCAGGGCCAAGCAACGGGTCAACGCCAGGGAATTTGTTGAACGGCAACACCACTTCTTTCACTGAATAGTAAGGTGGAATAACTTCTTTGGTGAAGCCCTGCTCTTGCAGTGATTGACCCGCCATCACCCGCGCGGCAATCTTCGCCAGCGGCACGCCTGTCGCTTTTGAGACAAACGGCACGGTACGCGCCGCACGTGGGTTAACTTCAATCATGAAAATGGTGTTTTTCTGCACGGCAAACTGCACATTCATCAAGCCCACAACGCCTAATTCGAATGCCAGTTTCCGTACCTGTTCACGCATCTCATCCTGAATTGCCTGACTGAGTGTGTATGGCGGCAATGAACAACCTGAGTCACCGGAATGCACCCCGGCTTGTTCGATATGTTCCATAATGGCACCGACGACTACAGTCTTGCCATCACAAACCGCATCAATATCCACTTCAATAGCGTCATCAAGGAAGTGATCCAGCAACACCGGTGACGCGTTAGACACCTTAACCGCTTCTTTGAAGTAACGACGCAGATCCTGTTCTTCGTAAACGATTTCCATGGCGCGGCCACCCAAGACATAGGACGGACGAACCACCAGCGGATAACCGATTTTTTCTGCAGCCACTACTGCCGCTTCGACTGTAGTAACGGTATCATTTTCAGGCTGTTTCATCTCTAGGCGGCGAATCGCCTGCTGGAACCGTTCACGATCTTCGGCGCGATCAATGGCATCCGGGCTGGTACCAATAATCGGTACACCAGCGGCTTCGAGCGCGCGCGCCAGTTTCAATGGAGTCTGACCACCAAACTGTACAATCACGCCTTTCGGCTTTTCAATACGGGCGATTTCCAGTACGTCTTCCAGAGTTACGGGTTCGAAATACAGCCGGTCAGAGGTATCGTAATCAGTGGAAACCGTTTCTGGGTTACAGTTAACCATGATGGTTTCATAGCCATCAGCTTTTAGCGCCAGTGACGCATGCACACAGCAATAGTCGAACTCAATCCCCTGGCCGATACGGTTAGGGCCACCACCCAATACCATGATCTTGTCACGGTTGGACGGATTGGCTTCGCACTCTTCCTCATAGGTGGAGTACATGTAAGCCGTGTCAGTGGCAAATTCTGCGGCACAGGTATCGACACGTTTGTATACCGGGAAGATCTCTAGGCGATAACGCAGCTTACGCATTTCTGATTCACTGATCCCCAGCACATCGGCCAGACGAGCATCTGAGAAACCTTTGCGTTTTAACTGGTAGAGGAAATCGGCATCCATACCCGCCAGCCCAGTGGTTGCCACTTTGGCTTCCAACTGCACCAGCTCTTCAATCTGCACCAAAAACCAAGGGTCGATGTTGGTGAGTTTGTAGATTTCGTCCATGCTCATGCCAGCACGGAAAGCGTCAGCCACGTACCAGATACGCTCAGCACCCGGCTCTTTCAGCTCATGGCGCATGTGCTGCATGGCGTCAGGATCCTGCCAATCAACAATCGGATCAAAACCGTTTTTGCCGGTTTCCAAGCCACGCAGTGCTTTCTGTATAGATTCCTGGAAAGTGCGGCCAATCGCCATCACTTCCCCAACAGATTTCATCTGAGTGGTCAGTCGGTCATTGGCACCCGCAAACTTTTCGAAGTTGAAACGTGGCACTTTAGTGACGACATAGTCGATAGAGGGTTCGAACGAAGCGGGTGTGCGACCACCGGTGATATCGTTCATCAGCTCATCGAGAGTGAAACCGACGGCCAGTTTGGCGGCAACTTTGGCAATCGGGAAGCCGGTTGCTTTAGAGGCTAGCGCCGATGAACGGGATACACGTGGATTCATCTCGATGATAACCATACGGCCATCTTTGGGATTGATACCAAACTGGACGTTGGAACCGCCGGTTTCTACGCCGATTTCACGCAGCACCGCCATCGAGGCATTACGCATCAACTGGTATTCTTTGTCCGTCAACGTCTGCGCAGGGGCCACAGTGATAGAGTCACCAGTGTGTACGCCCATGGCATCAAAGTTTTCGATAGAGCAGACGATGATGCAGTTATCGTTGCGATCCCGCACCACTTCCATTTCGTACTCTTTCCAGCCGATCAAGCTTTCGTCAATCAGCAGCTCATTGGTAGGTGACAAGTCCAGACCACGGGTACAGATCTCTTCGAACTCTTCAACGTTATAAGCGATACCGCCACCGGAACCGCCCATAGTGAATGACGGACGAATAATGCAGGGGAAGCCCACTTGATCCAGCACCTTATAGGCGTCTTCCATGCTGTGTGCGATACCGGCACGAGGACACTCCAAACCGATTTTACGCATGGATTGATCGAAACGGGCGCGGTCTTCTGCTTTATCAATGGCATCGGCAGTGGCGCCAATCATTTCCACATTGAATTCTTGCAGCACGCCTTTGGCTTCCAGTTCCAGCGCACAGTTCAGCGCAGTCTGGCCGCCCATGGTAGGCAGAATAGCATCAGGGCGTTCTTTGGCGATGATGTTGCGCACCACTTCCCAATGAATCGGTTCAATGTAAGTGGCATCGGCCATTTCCGGGTCAGTCATGATGGTGGCGGGGTTAGAGTTCACCAGAATGACCCGGAAACCTTCTTCGCGCAGGGCTTTACACGCCTGGGCGCCGGAATAGTCAAACTCACAGGCCTGACCGATAACGATAGGACCGGCACCTAGGATAAGAATACTTTTTATATCAGTACGTTTTGGCATTGCTTGAATCTTCTCCCGGAGTTACTGCTTCGCTTGACGGTATTGCTCAATCAGTTCGATAAAATGGTCGAACAACGGCGCACAATCGTGCGGGCCTGGGCTGGCTTCTGGATGTCCCTGGAAGCTGAACGCAGGTTTGTCCGTCAGATGGATACCTTGCAGAGAACCATCGAACAGTGATTTATGAGTCACTTTGACATTTGCGGGTAGGCTGGCCTCATCAGCTGCAAAACCGTGGTTTTGACTGGTGATCATCACCGTGCCTTTCTGCAAATCTTTCACTGGATGGTTAGCACCATGGTGACCAAACTTCATCTTCATGGTTTTGGCGCCACTGGCTAAGGCCAGCAACTGATGCCCAAGGCAGATACCAAATACCGGGATATCAGTCTGCAGGAACGATTTAATCGCGCTGATAGCGTAATCACAAGGTTCTGGGTCACCAGGGCCATTTGACAGGAAAATACCGTCAGGTGCCATCGCCAACACGTCACTTGCTGGGGTTTTAGCAGGCACCACGGTTACATCACAACCACGGTCCACCAGCATCCGCAGAATATTGCGCTTAATCCCGAAGTCATAGGCGACGACTTTGAATTTGAATTCATCAGCAGCCTTGTCTTCTGGTAAGCCGCCTTCAAGTGTCCAAGTACCTTGGCGCCACTGATAAGCGCTGTCAGTGGTCACTTCTTTTGCCAGATCCATGCCTTTGAGGCCAGGGAAGGCTTTGGCAGCGGCTAACGCTTTGTCGGCATCCATTTCGCCAGCCATGATACAGCCAGACTGAGCGCCTTTTTCGCGCAGAATACGGGTGAGTTTACGGGTATCAATATCCGCAATACCCACCACATTATTAGCGCGGAGATAGTCACTGAGTGACCGCTGGGAACGGAAATTACTGGCGGTTAGTGGTAAGTCACGAATGATCAAACCACAAGCATGAATGGCACTGGATTCGGTATCTTCAGCATTAATGCCGGTGTTACCAATGTGCGGGTAGGTTAAGGTTACTATCTGACGGGAATAAGAAGGATCGGTGAGAATTTCTTGATATCCCGTCATTGAAGTGTTAAAAACCACTTCGCCAACAGCTATTCCATCGGCACCTATCGCTGTGCCGGTAAAGACGGTTCCATCTTCGAGTACGAGTAAGGCAGACTTAGTCAACGCGACCTCCGTAATGAGCCAAGCCATTAAAAATTATATATTTTTTATTAAATCAACCTGCAATTTCCGCTGCTTCACGAAATTTTGGCAAATTCTGAATATTTTATAGGTCATATCGACTTCCGTCTAGACCTACAGCGGTAATCCGCGAAAAAAAACCGCCAACGGCGGTTCTTTTCAACTACAAAGGCTTCAGCCCCAACACTTGCTGCATGTCATACAAACCGGCACTCTGTTCCGGTAACCACAGTGCGGCCCGCATGGCACCATTGGCAAATGTCATACGACTCGATGCCTTATGGGTGATCTCCAGCCGTTCACCAATATCAGCAAACATGGCGGTATGCTCGCCCACTAAATCACCTGCACGAATGGTCGCAAATCCTATAGTCTGCCGATCCCGTTCGCCGGTAATTCCTTCTCGGCCATATACGGCCACCTTTTCCAGATCCCGACCTAGGGTTGCGGCAATCACCTCCCCCATCTTTAACGCAGTACCGGACGGGGCATCTTTCTTAAAGCGATGGTGACCTTCAATGATCTCAATGTCACTGTAGTCACCCATTACCTTGGCCGTAACTTCCAGCAATTTCCACATCAGGTTAACGCCAACCGACATATTAGGCGCGAACACGACGGGTAGTTGTTCAGCAAACGCTTCTAACTGAGCTTTCTGTGCCGAATTAAAGCCGGTGGTACCAATCACCATCGGTTTTTCATGGCGCACGCACCAGTCGATATTAGCAAGTGTTCCTTCCGGGCTGGTAAAATCGATCAGTACATCGAAACTGTCGGCAACACCATCCAAATTATCGGTCACCACCACATCTAGTTTGCCAACCGCCGCCAGCTCACCAGCATCGACACCAACGAGGCTGGAACCTGCACGCTCGATTGCCGCACCCAGCACAATCAGCGGGTGCTGCGATGCGGCCTCAATAAGGGTACGGCCCATGCGTCCACCACTTCCGGCAATGGCAACTCTGACGCTTGCACTCATAATCCCTCCTTCCTGCACACAAAAAAATCGCCTGGGAGAACCCAAGCGATTAGCAATTACAAAATGTCGAGTAACTCGACTTCAAACACCAAGGTCGAGTACGGTGGAATCGCGGCGCCAGCACCTCGTTCGCCATAGGCCAAATGATGCGGCACATACAGTTTGTACTTAGAACCAACTGGCATCAGCTGCAATGCTTCGGTCCAACCGGCAATAACACCGGAAACCGGGAACTCAGCAGGCTGACCGCGGGTCACTGAACTGTCAAACACTTTACCATCGGTAAAGGTACCGTGGTAGTGCGTACGCACCGTAGACTCATAAGTAGGTCTAGCGCCCGTACCTTCGGTGATAACTTCATATTGCAGACCTGAGTCTGTCACTACCACACCTTCACGCTTGGCGTTTTCAGCGAGGAATGCCTGACCTTCAGCGGAAGCGGCTTCAGCAGCTTGTTCCTGCGCATGTTTGATGCGGGTGCTGATCTCGGTAAAGGCATTCTGCAGTTCCTGCATGCTGACAGCACTTTCTGTACCAACAAACGCATCTGCTAAGCCTGCCTGCACGGCGGGAATGTCCAAGCCATCAAAAGAGTTAGCGGCCAACTGTTCCCCTAACTGGCGGCCCACACCGTAGCTTGCTTGCTGTTCAACTGTCGTGAACTTCTCAGACATAATCGGTTTACTCTCGGTTATCGGTGAATTCAGCCGCGTAGTTTACCACATCCGAGCCATGAATGTTGCAGTAATTTGATCCAGAGCACTGAGGGTAAATACTCAATTGACATTGCTCAGTGCCTGCCGGATAACTTTGGCAAATACGACATATTTTGCCTTTTCTGCCGTTGTCACTGGTATAGCGATGAGATTAACAGCGCCTTTGGCACCCATCCGCGCAGGCTGACCACTACACACAACCAACTGTGGCTCCATTACCGATACAGCAACGATACGGACACGACGCCAAGCATTAAACTGCGATTCACCCTATTCGCCCATAACACAGTATGCCAAAAACCTGTCTTGGGGCAGCTTCCATTGTTTTGCTAACAACGTGGTGATCACATCACGGTGATTGGCGATATTAATCAACACCTCGTTAAACCCAACCCAGCTGTATGTATAATTTGCCGAGCTTCCTGAACGTTTTTCTGGCGTACCAAGCCACACTCAGGCTACCAGCCGCCAGAAAATCTATGTTAGGCTTTATGCCATCATATATTGCAGCAGACATACGCCAGTTGGGGTATTTGCCGCTATCTCTTATGCTTACCATCATTGCCAACGTTGTTTACGGGTTTGGACTATCGTCATGTTTGAAGAATTAGCGCTCGGGGGACTGCTTTTCAGCCCCTTGGTGGTGTTTGCACCGCTGGCGTTTGTCATATCGTTCGTCACCCGCCAGATACTGCACGTATCCGGGCTATACCAGCGGATCTGGAAAGTCGCCTGGTTCGAAGTGGCACTGTATATCTGTTATTTGGCGCTGGTTGTTTACTTATTCGGGAGATGAATTCAGTTATGGGAAAATTACTGCGTGTTGCCATCACGCTGGCGGTGGTAGTTGTCGCAATTATCGCCGGACGCTGGGTCTGGGATCATTACCTTTATTCTCCGTGGACTCGAGATGGTCGTATCCGCGCTAACATCATTACTATTGCGCCAGATGTTTCCGGTTGGGTTAATAGCGTTGATGTACAGGATAACCAGCAGGTACACAAAGGTGATTTACTGTTTTCTGTCGATGCTACTCGCTATCAAGCGGCACTGGTCGAGTTGCAGGCACAGTTGCAAAGCAAGCAATACGCTTGGGATCTTGCCAACCATAAATATGAACGCCGTAAGCAATTGACTGGACGGGAGGCTATCAGCGAAGAAGATCTGGAAACAGCCCGAATTAACACTGAACAAGCCAAGGCTGCCTTCCAACTGGCGCAAGCGGAACTCAATACTGCCCGCATCAATTTACAACGCACGGTCATTCATGCACCAGACGATGGCAGCATTATTAATCTGACCCTACGTCCTGGCAATTATGTACACCAAGGCACGGCAGTACTGTCACTGGTTCAGACAGGCTCTCTGTATGTCACTGGTTACTTTGAAGAAACTAAACTACCACTGATCCACGTGGGCCAAAAAGCTAAGGTAAGCCTAATGAGTGGCGGCAAACCGTTAATCGGTACTGTCACCAGTATCGGCAAAGCGATTGCTGACACCAATGTCAGCAGTAATGGACAACTGCTACCGCAAATCCAGCAGACATTCAATTGGGTGCGGTTGGCGCAGCGTATTCCGGTAGATATTCAGTTGGACAAAATACCGAATGACATCAATCTCAGTGCCGGCATGACGGTTTCTATTTTCCTGCAGGACAAATAACCCATGACACTGTCGCCGATACAGGCGGTGTTTTTGACGCCAGATAAACGCACGCTGATTTTCGCGACCAAAGGCGTTATCTCTATGACGCTGGCGTTGTTCGTTGCCATGTACCTGAACTTGGATCGCCCATATTGGGCACTGATCTCCGCCGTATTTTTGCAGATCCGTCCCGAGAGTGGTCTGGTGATTGAAAAAGGACTGATGCAGATAATCGGCACACTCATCGGCGGGGTGATGGGCATCGCCATACTGCAGGCGTTTGCCGGTTATCCAGAGCTGGCCATTCTGGCATTAGCGCTATGGCTCGGCGTCAATGCTGGCCTGTCGGCCATGGTGAGTTCCATCAATTTCATTTACGCCTTTGCCATGGCAGGGATTACGCCGTGCTTAATTGTCTTATTGGTGATGGTCAGCCCGGCGACGGCAACCTCAGAGGCAATCTTCCAGGTGGCACAATCGCGAGTCAGTGAAATTATTGTCGGCGCGCTCTGTGCGGTAATGGTCAGTTTACTGTTGTGGCCGCAATCAGTTGCCAGCGGCCTCCGGCAGCAATCGCGTAATGTGATTAATCAAATGCTAGATTATTTGGTGCAAGAACTGGCGCCTAACGGCTCCCATGAAAAGCGGCACCAATGCATTGATATCATTCTTGAGCAGTTGGCGGCACTCAATGATGACTCCAGCGCGGTGGTTTATGAAGGGCCGGAAGGGCCTGGACGCGGCAGAGCGGCCAATCTTTTGTGTAACAAGGTGATGTCATTGCTGGCGGTGATTCAGATTTTCGGTCGTCTGCAACGTAACCATCCAGAACAGCTGTCACAAACGTTACAGACGATGTTGCAACAGCTGCGCCAGAGCTTTATGCAGATGTCGGCTTCTCGCGACTATTCGGAATGTTACCAACTGGCGCAGCAACAGCGACACCAGCTCATCCACCTACGCAATCAGTTGCCCTGTGGACAACCACTGCAAAGCCGTTTGCTGAAAGTCGCCACTGAGTTTATTTCCGATCTAATTATGGTGCTGAAAGCCTACGATACACTGGAAAACAGTGACAATTCGCTGTTGAATGCGCCTGCTTTGCAGCCGCACCGAGATCCGCTCATCGGCCTGACTACGGGTTTTCGTACCGCTGTACTGTTTCTGATTGGTGCGGGTATCTGGATTGGCACTGCCTCTAGCGCTGCGCTGATGTTAATGATCCTACCGGTAATGTTCTCCATGATGATGGCGCGCTTGCCCTTGACCATGTTGATGGTGGTGCTGAGACGACTATTAGTAGGCGTGGCAATCTCCACCCCATTAGCCATCTTTTTTGCGCTCAACCTGTTAGCACAAAGTCCCGGTGATTTTGAAATGCTAATTCTGGTGCTCGCCGGGCCATTCTTCGTGGGCCTGATGGCGCTGGCGAACCGTCCAACGTTGCCTTATGGCCTAGGACTGTGTATTCCGTTTGTGATCCTTGTGCGCCCAGCCAACGATATGAGCTACGCCTTCTCTGTGGACTACACCCTCAGCAATGCACTAGCGATAGGTGTCGGCGTGACAATTCTGTATTGGCTGTTCAAGCTGATCACTGGCCCCGGCATCCCGCTTATGCAGCGCCGATTACTACAGGCAACAGCGGATGATCTGGTAAGCATTTCCGTACATCATGCCCCGGAAAACTGGTTCAATGCGCGTATGGGAGACCGCTTGTTGCGGCTGGCCAACTACGACAAGGCAGCAGCGGATAATGCTAGAGAAATGACCGATCTAGGATTAACCGGTCTAAACTTGGGACACGTTTCAACACGACTTAGGCGTTTGCTACAGAGTGTCAGTGACCAACGGTTAGAACCGCTGCTAGACCAATGGCAACATGCGTTGGCACAAGCATTTCTGGCCAGTAGCCGAGGGCAGCAATGGCCAGCGTTTAAAGACTGCAGTGCAGAATTGTTGCAAGCCATACATGACGATCAACTGCCACAGGAACAACTGGAAATGATTGAAGGGATGTTCACCCGCGTCTCACTCACCTTCGAACGAACCGCGAACACCATGGCACAAAAGCTCAACAATGCGTAACTGTGGCAACATTCAACTGCTGCGCCCGAGTGATACGCAGCAAACGTTCGCGAAAATGAGCAACCGCCATCGCTGGCAAGTACCCGCTCACCAGGCAACTACGAGCATAGCTGAGATAAACCGTCCGGCAAGGGTTATTGCCAGTTGCCGCTCGAAGCGTTAGCGTAAAGGTAAGAAACATTCCGCAGAGGCTTACATGAGCTGTTTTTTAGTGTTGTTATCAGATAAAAAAGCCAATGGACTGACCCCAGAGCTGTTGTTGGCGCATGTGCACCACTTGCAACAGTTGTCAGCTACCGGACAACTCCGATTTTGTGGTCCTTACGCTGACAACCAAGGTGCAATGCTGCTGTTGCAATGCACAGACAGGCAACAAGCAGAACAACTGTTACTGGCAGATCCATTTGTCCGTACCGGTTATTATAAGCAGTATCAGTTACAGGAAGTTCTTGAGGCTAACCCAGCAAATCATTGGCTTCTGCAGGAAGAGCAAACAATCAACAACCTTACTGCCAATAAAGCCGCTACCAACGCCGCAGAATAAGTTTTGTAACAATTACATCAACAAAGATCTGCAGCTGTTTCTCCTATGGCTCTCGTCTCCAACCAATCTGCTTGCTATGTTATGGGATCTGTTTAGCATCAGCCGGTTCGACTTTATTCACCGCTGAAACCATCTGCAAAAATAACAATAAAGGAATCATCATGCTCAATTGGCTCAGGGCAACCGCCTTCTGTATGGCGGGCTGTTCAGCATTAGCTATCGCTGCACCAGAGGCCCAGAATTCAAAACCATTTGACCCTCAAGCCCTATTTGCCCCCTTATCTTTACCAACCCCGGCGACCGCAATTCGCAGCGGTGCTGGCAAACCTGGCGCTATGTTCTGGCAAAACCGGGTTGACTATAAATTGCATGCGACTATCGATACTGACAGCGATACGCTGCATGGCGAAGAAGTGATCACTTACACCAATAACAGCCCGGATAGCCTGCCGACATTATGGGTTCAACTGGATCAAAACATCTATCGTAAAGATAGCCGCTCCAGCATGGCATCCGAATGGCGTCGCAGCCAGTTCACCGACGGCTACCGTTTTGACAAAGTCACAGTGCGGATTGATGGTGAGAGTTATGATGCCAAGTTTCTGATCAACGACACCCGTATGCGGGTGGACCTAGCGCAGCCACTGGCAGCTAAAGGCGGAAAACTGCAACTGGAAATTAACTACAGCTATCAGGTTCCTGGTACTTGGGGTGGCCGCACCGCTGTGACCCCTTCAGAAAAAGGCAAAATCTTTGAAATCGCCCAGTGGTTCCCACGAATGGCAGTCTACGATGACCTGCACGGTTGGAATAACAACCCGTATATCAGTTCTGAATTCTATCTGGAATACGGCACGATTGATTATACCGTTACCGTTCCTTGGAATTATTGGGTAGTGGGTTCCGGCAAGCTGATCAACCCCAAAGACGTGCTGACCAAAACTGAACAACAACGGCTGAAACAAGCACAACAGAGTGATAAGACAGTTTACATCCGTCGAGCAGATGAAGTGGGTAAAGCCGATAGTCGTCCGGTCAATAGCGGCACCCTCGACTGGCATTTCCGTATGGAACGCACCCGTGACGTGGCCTTTGCCGCTTCGCCTGCTTTCGTAATCGACGCCGCCCGTATCAATCTACCTAACGGTAAAACGTCACTGGCAATGTCCGCTTATCCACCTGAAGCTGCCGGGTCGACCAAGTGGGATCGCTCCACCGAGTATGTAAAAGGGACCATCGAACATTTCTCCCAATGGTATCCTTACCCGTGGCCAGCAGCGGTCAACCTTGGCGGTCACGGCGCTGGTATGGAATACCCAGGGATTGTGTTTGACGGTATGCGCGACCATGACGCACTGCTGTTTTGGATTAGCGCCCACGAGTTGGGACATAGCTGGTTTCCGATGATTGTTGGCTCAGACGAACGCCGTCACGCTTTCATGGATGAGGGATTCAACACCTTTATCGACGTTTATGCCTCAGATGCCTTTAACAAGGGTGAGTTTGCGCCCAAGCGCGACAGTGAATACGCCCCCAAAGGTGGCAACCCTGTGGATGAAATTCTATCGGTATTGGCCGACCCGGAAGCGCCAACGCTGATGGCTCCGGCTGAAGCCACCGCGGAAAAATACCGTCATTCCGTGACCTATTTTAAAGGTGCGCTGGGCTTAGTATTGCTGCGCGAGCAGATCCTCGGCCCAGACCGTTTTGACCCGGCATTTAAAGAATATATTGCCACTTGGGCCTATAAGCACCCGTCGCCATCTGACTTTTTCCGTTTCATGGAAAGTGCCGCCGGAGAAGATCTCGCCTGGTGGTGGCGCGGTTGGTACCTCAATAACTGGCAATTGGATATGGGGATCACCGCCGTCAAAGCGGTGGATGATAAAAAAGGCAAAGGTACCGCCGTTACGCTTGTCAGCAAGCAACCGCTAGTCATGCCCGCGACCTTGCGCTTGCAATACAGCGATGGCACGACTGAGGACTTCCGTATTCCGGTAGAAAGCTGGATGCGTACTGGCACGCCAACCGTAGTGTTACCTGTTACTAAAGCGGTGAAAAGTGCCACGCTGGATCCCGAGCACAAATTACCCGATGCCGACCGTAGCAATAATAGTCTGACCCTCTGAATCGGGCTGGCTAGAAAGGTGCCAATTGGCACCTTTTTTATTGGGAAAAAGCTGTTGTATATCATCGTTATCCCGCGGCATCATATACCCAGCAAAACAACATTAGGACAACAATATCACCAACATGGAACCTGATTACTCAAATTACAGCACCGCCGAACTAGAAGATGTACTTCGCCATATTGACCAAACACAATTTCCTGAAAGATACCAAGCCGTTGAACAACTACTAACACAACGCCGTATGCCAACAACGCAGGATTACTCGGGAGAAATGGTTATCGACACATCGCCATCTACTGCGGTTAGTGAACCAGCCACATTGGGAGTATTTCCTTATGTGATTGGTGCGCTGGCATTTATCCCGCTGTTAGGGATTATCTTTGGCGTCATCGCGCTGGTATGGGGCTTACTGACGTCGCGCCAAGGCGGAAAATTGCTGGCGAGTATTGGGATCTTAGCGATGCTCAGCGCTAACAGCTATTTTTACCTAATGATGCATAAAGCTGGACTGACGACATGGACCAATGATCCTAACCCAGTGCCAACTCAGTTATTGCAGGACAATCTTAATACCCTCTATTCACAAGTAGAACTCTATCGCTTTCGAAACGGCGAATATCCACAGTCACTGGCGCTACTGCAACAGGCTTTTCCGCTCAGTGGAGTACCGCTACAGGACACCTCCTTTAAGAACAGCCAAAGCGATTTCTTTTATCAACGACTGGATCAGGAACATTACCAATTACTGGCTCGGGGAACAGATGGTAAGCCGCTGACCGATGATGATATATGGCCTAATACGAGCCAAAGCATAAATGATGCGAGCGGGCTGACACACCGCCGCACTGCGGTTGCCAACGATGCTGCCATGCCAAACCAATAATACCTAGATAAGTTATCGTCTTTACACTTAACAACAAGAATAGTTCCATGATCTTTATGGTATTTTTTACTTTCTAGGGTGTTTTCACAAAATCCGGCAAGGGAACTTTACCACCGCAAGCCAATAGTAAAGTCTGGCAGACGCGATATTCATATCAAAGGAAGGATATTATGCGTTATTCACCAACCTTGGCGTTGCCGTGGCTATTATGCTGCGCCCCCAACGCCTTGGCCTGTAACCAGCTGTCACTGACGCAGTTCTTCAACATCAGATGGTGATGGTCGGTGAATATCATGGGACAAACGAAGCGCCACAGGCAATTACGGTGGCTTTAGAACTGAATGCCATCAAAGGCATCACCCTTACCGATAAAAATTCCCTACAACAGTGGCTCACTGCCGATAAAGAGTGGCTGGGGCCTCATGACGGTCGCAGCAACAAAGCCATGTATCAGTTACTATAAAAACTGGTAGAGGCTAGACAGACCTATCCGCAACTCTCCATATTGCTATTTAATAGTCATGCCGACGCCCGTGATGAGGCGATGGCGCAAAATATTATGGCTGACTATCATGGCCAAAAATTGCTGACTTATTCAGGTGATGCTCATGCAAAGCAGACGCCAGGCACCGCATGGTATGCCAATGCCACATTAATGGGACAAGTGCTTAAGCAGCACTATCCAGCGCAAATTTACAGTATCAAATTACGCTACGCAGGCGGTACTGCCTGGGCTTGGGAAGATACCATTGGGGTACAAAAAGTGAGCGTGACTCGTGGACCTGCGCCCTTTACCAGCCAAATATCAGCTAATGCCGACGTTAATCTGCTGTGGAATATTGGGCCAGTCACCGCCTCCTATCCTTATCTAGCAACGGCAGCAGAGCAGCAAAACTCCGTTAGCCACTGATAGCGTCAGCCATTTAACTACTGGCATTCGCGAAGCGATTATTGCAGTATGGAACCCCTGCTGTCGTCATCGCTTATATTCACAATCAAATGCTGATTCAGGATCTGAAATACCAAACGGCTTCCAGCACACTGTTTATCGAAAAGTGGCACATCGCACCGGGCGAACACTGGGGTGTATTTGCCGGGCAAGGCCAAGCCGCCGAGTTGCTTGTGGGGTTGTTGAGTGGTGAGTTAACACCCCATAAAGGGACTATCGAAGGGTTGCCGGCCAAAGTGGCCTGTGTATCGCTGCAACAGCAGCAAAAGCTGCTGGAACAACAGATTGCCGACGATGAAAGCGAGATGCAGAGCGGCGACACTGTATCGCAGATCTTGCTGGATAATGGTTGTGATCTGCAGACACTGCCGGAGCTATTGGCGATCACCGACCTAACCCACCTGCAAGATCGTGGTTTTCGGCTATTATCGACCGGTGAAACCCGCCGCTTAATGTTGGCCAAAGCCATTGCTGGGCAACCGCAATGGTTAATTCTGGACGAGCCTTATGCCGGGCTGGATGTGACCCATCGGGCGGCATTAAGCAAGCTGCTGCAAACACTTGCCAAACATACGCAGCTGTTGTTGCTCACCAGTCGCGAAGATGAACTACCCGCGTTTATCAGCCATATGGCACTGTTTGATGACCACCAACTAACACAAACCTTGAGTCGCGAAGCATGGCAACAGCATCCCTTACTGGCGCAGATGCAGGCGTTATCGGAAGCGAAAAGTGCGCGGATGCTGGCGCTGTTAAAGCAACAAGATGCGGCTAATTATCCCAACCCGCTGCTGCAGTTGACTGACGTAAAAGTGGCTTACACTGACACGCTGATTTTTGAACATGTCAACTGGACTATTAACCGCGGTGAACACTGGCAATTACGCGGTCCCAATGGCGCGGGTAAAAGTACACTGCTGGGGCTGATTTTGGGCGATCATCCGCAGTGTTACAGCAATAACATCACCATTCTTGGCGTTAAACGCGGCAGCGGCGAAAGCATCTGGGACATCAAAAAGCATATTGGCGTAGTGTCTTCGTCATTGCACTTGCAATATCGGGTAAATTGTAGCGCCCTGGAAGTGCTGCTCTCGGGTTATTTTGACTCCATTGGTCTCTATCAAAAACCCTCCGCGCTACAAATCAGTAATGCCCAGACCTGGCTAGAAATGCTGGAGATGAGTGAATTTGCCAAGACTGGCTTCCGCTCACTGGATTATGGCCAACAACGACTGTTGCTGATTGCCCGTGCGCTGATCAAACAGCCTGCGCTGTTAATTCTCGATGAACCCTATCAGGGGCTGGACTATCTCAACCGCAAGCTGGTGTTTCATGCACTCAATCGCATTGCTGCCAGTAATATCAGTCAGTTACTGTACGTTACTCATCATCATGAAGATACTCTCGATGCAATTCATCATTTTGCGGATTTTGTGCCTGTCGGTGATGGCAGCCATCGACTGGTGATAAGTCACAATTAAAGGATGATGAGCAGATGTGGCGTGAACTGGCAAAAGTCATAGTCGTGTTTGTAGCTTTAGCCGTCTTTTATGCATTAGCCTGCTGGCTCACCCTCAAACTAATACCGTGGCAACTGCACTGGCTCAAACTGATGATTCCTTCGCTTGCGCTCGCCACGCCCCATTTGGCTGATAGAATTGCTCATTAGCATCCAGCTCTTCAGCTATTTCGTTGGGCTAATTTTTCTCGGCATAAAATTGCTCACAAAAATCCATTGATTGACGCGATAACGGAATTAGCGTTAGCCGCGCACGTCACTTTAATCTAGCGCCTCCTTTGGTGTAGAATCCCCATTCCCGAATCGATCTCCAAAGGCATTGCTGATACATGAGCCAAGCACTGTTTTATCTGCTGCCCGCAAATCCGGCCGCCAATGTCAGCGAACAGGTGTCGCTACTGGCCTGCCGTTTAGCACAGCAGTATTTTCAACAGGGGCAATGGCTGTATCTACATTGTGAAGATCAAGCGCAGGCGTACCAGATAGATGAGTTGCTGTGGCAATTTGAACCCAGCGCCTTTGTGCCCCATAACCTCAAAGGTGAAGGGCCAAAAAACGGTGCGCCAGTTGAGATAGGTTTTGACCGGCTTGGCCCCAATGTGCGACGGCCAGTGCTGATTAATCTGGCCACAGCAGTGCCAACATTTGCTAACAACTTTAGCCAGATCCTTGATTTTGTTGCGGGTGATGATGTGCAAAAGCAACAGGCTCGGGAGCGTTACCGTCAGTATCGCGCTCAGGGCATAGCGCTCAACACTCAAGATTTAGCAACACAACCCATTAATTTTGTTTGAGAAAACTGGTTCCCATGGATAAAACATATAACCCCAAGTCGATTGAGCAGGCCCTTTACCAAATCTGGGAAGAGAAAGGCTATTTCAAACCCAGCGGCGACAGTAGCAAAGGCAATTACAGTATCATGATCCCGCCGCCAAACGTCACCGGCAGCCTGCACATGGGCCATGCGTTCCAAGACACCATCATGGACACGCTGATCCGTTATCAGCGCATGAAAGGCAAAAATACTCTGTGGCAAGTGGGAACTGACCACGCGGGTATCGCCACCCAGATGCTGGTTGAACGCAAGCTGGAAGCCGAACAAGGCAAAAACCGTCATGACTTGGGCCGTGATGCCTTCATCGACAAAGTGTGGGAATGGAAAGAACAATCCGGCGGTACCATCACCAAGCAGTTGCGCCGTATGGGCGCTTCAGTGGACTGGGACCGTGAACGTTTCACCATGGATGAAGGCCTCTCCAAAGCCGTACAAGAAGTGTTTGTCCGTCTCTACAAAGACAAGCTGATTTACCGTGGCAAACGCTTGGTGAACTGGGATCCGAAACTGCACACCGCGATTTCCGATCTGGAAGTGGAAAACAAGGAAAAACAGGGCCACATGTGGCACTTCCGTTATCCGCTAGCGGGCGATGCACTAACCGCCGATGGCAAAGATTATCTGATTGTTGCCACTACCCGCCCAGAAACTATGCTCGGTGATAGCGCCGTGGCGGTGCATCCACAAGATGAGCGTTATGCATCATTGATTGGCAAAGAGATCATCCTGCCTATCGTCAATCGCCGCATCCCGATCATTGCCGATGAATATGTCGATCGCGAGTTCGGTACTGGCTGCGTTAAGATCACCCCAGCCCACGATTTCAATGACTACGAAGTTGGCAAACGCCACAGTCTGCCGATGTTTAGCATTATGACCCTCAACGGCGATATCCGCAGTGTTGCAGAGGTGCTGAACAGCGATGGCAGCCAGAACACTACGCTGGATAACAGTTTGCCAGCACGTTACGCTGGCATGGAACGTTTCAAAGCCCGTGATGCTGTGGTGGCCGAGTTTGAAACCTTGGGCCTGCTGGAAAAAATCGAACCTCACGCCCTCAAGGTACCTTATGGTGATCGTTCCGGTGTGGTTATCGAACCACTGCTGACCGACCAATGGTATGTGTCGGTCAAGCCGCTGGCGAAAACCGCCATCGAAGCGGTCGAAAACGGCGATATCAAATTTGTGCCACAACAGTACGAAAACATGTACTTCTCTTGGATGCGCGACATTCAAGACTGGTGTATTTCCCGCCAATTGTGGTGGGGTCACCGTATTCCGGCCTGGTATGACGAAGCTGGTAAGGTTTATGTGGGCCGCAACGAAGCTGAAGTACGCGCCGAATACCAACTGGCTGACGGCATTGCCCTGCGCCAGGACGATGACGTATTAGATACCTGGTTCAGTTCGGCACTGTGGACCTTCTCTACCCTCGGCTGGCCAGAACAAACACCTGAACTGAAAACCTTCCATCCCTCAGATGTGTTGGTAACCGGCTTTGACATCATCTTCTTCTGGGTGGCGCGCATGATCATGATGACCATGTACTTCATCAAAGACGAAGATGGCAAGCCGCAGGTCCCGTTCAAAACCGTGTATGTCACCGGCCTTATTCGCGACGAACAAGGCAACAAGATGTCCAAATCCAAGGGCAACGTGCTGGATCCGTTGGATATGATTGACGGCATCGATTTGGAATCACTAGTCCAAAAACGTACTGGCAACATGATGCAGCCACAGCTAGCCGCTAAGATTGAAAAGAGTACCCGCAAAGAGTTTGCCGATGGCATTGAAGCCCACGGCACCGACGCGCTGCGCTTTACCTTGGCCGCCATGGCATCAACTGGCCGTGATATCAACTGGGACATGAAACGTCTCGATGGTTATCGCAGCTTCTGCAACAAGCTATGGAACGCATCGCGCTATGTGTTGATGAACACCGAAGAGCAAGATTGTGGTGAAAGCGGTGGTGAAATGACCTTGTCACTGGCCGATCGCTGGATCATCAGCCTGTTCAACGAAACCGTGAAAACTTTTGATGACCACATCAATGCCTTCCGTTTCGACTTGGCGGCCAACACCCTATATGAATTCACTTGGAATCAGTTCTGCGACTGGTATCTGGAACTGACCAAGCCGGTACTGCAAAGTGGCAGCGATGCTGAACTGCGCGGTACTCGCCACACGCTGGTCACCGTGCTGGAACAGCTACTGCGACTGATGCACCCGTTGACGCCATATATCACCGAAACCATCTGGCAACGGGTGAAACCACTGGCAGGTGTTACAGGTGAAACGCTGATGTTAATGCCATTCCCTGAATATCAGCCCGCGAAGGCCAATCCAAGCGCACAGGCGGATTTGGAATGGGTGAAACAGGTGATCACCGCCGTACGTAATATCCGCGCCGAGCTGAATATCGGCCCCGGCAAGCCACTGAATATGCTGCTGCGTGGCGTCAGCGTTGAAGATCAAGCGCGACTGGACGCTAATCAGTCATTCCTGATGGCACTGGCGAAACTTGAATCTATCCGCGTGCTGAGCGCCGATGAAACTGCACCGATGTCCACCACCCAACTGGTCGGGGAAATGGAGCTGTTGATCCCGATGGCAGGGCTTATCGACGTGGCCGCCGAAATGGCACGTATCGACAAACAGCTGGAAAAACTCACCCAAGAAATGGCACGAGTGGAAGGCAAACTCAATAACGAAGGTTTTGTTGCCAAAGCACCAGCTGCGGTGCTGGATAAAGAGCGCGCCAAACTGGCCGAGTTTAAACGCGATATGGACAAACTGGCCGAACAGAAAGTTGAGCTGGCCAAACTATAAAATTAACCATTTGATTTAAATGATAAAAAGCGACCTAATACGGGTCGCTTTTTATTTATATAAATAACCACATGAATTAACAATTCATCAATTGTTTTCACACACCGTCCTCTTTAGAATGCATTAACGACTGCTGAAAAGATAAGCTGCCAGCGGATTTTGTTAGCACTATCGGTAACATCAGCAACAACAATTACAAAACGGCGCCAGAGCAAACTTTTTAGCTGACAAATTGCCTGCTGTACTAAAAACAGCAACACAATTGCGCTTGAATACCAAACACATGGACAGACAGTTTCAGGACAAATAATGGCAGGCAGTCTTTATTGTGTAGGGGTGGGAATGACGCTTGGGGCGCATATCTGCCCGTTGAGCCGCAGTTACATCGAGAATGCTGATGTGGTTTTTTCAGGCGTTTCTGACGGATTTGTCGAACTCTGGCTGCATCAAATTCATCACGATGTCCGCAGCTTACAATCCCTCTATGGCAAAAATAAGTCCCGCCATATTACCTATCGCGAAATGGTCGACACCATGCTGGCTGAAGTCAAGCAAGGTAAGAATGTGGTCGGCGCCTTTTATGGTCATCCCGGCGTTTTTGCCAAAGCCCCTCATGATGCTATCGCCCGCGCCAGAGCAATGGGCTATGAAGCCAAAATGATCCCCGGTATTTCCGCCGAAGATTGCCTTTATGCTGATTTAGGCATGGATCCTGGCAAACAGGGTTGTCAGCATTACGAAGCCAGCCAATTTATGTTGTATAAACGCCGGATCGATCCAACCGCCATGCTGATCTTATGGCAGATAGGTCTTGCGGGTGATCTGACTATGGGGATTGACGCGACTGGTGCTGCCGAGCGCCGATTATTACTGGAGCTTCTCGCGCAAGATTACCCGCTCGATCATCCCTGTTGGTTATATGAAGCAGCAACCAGTCCGTTACAAACACCACGAATGGAACAGATGCCACTGAAGTCATTGGTGTTTGCCGATATTTATCTACACACCACATTGGTGATCCCACCTTTGGCGCCAATGATCCCGAATCCGTTGTTACGAGCTCGGCTCCAGCAACTCCAGCTGAAAGACAAACATAAGATGACAACACATAAAAACAACGTAATACCATTCGATACAAATAGGAAAAAACACTTATGATGGATGTGATCGCTTTATTGGAAAAACTTGGTAGTGACTGCACATCGTTGCAAGCAGAGCATTTGCAAACATTGCTGGAAGAGTCAAATCTCAATGAAGACGTGAAAAAATTAATACAACAACAAGACTTAAAGGGATTGGCGAATAAATTAGCAATTAATGAAAGCATTATTTGTTGTGCACAGGTTGCTCCCGATGAAGATGAACCTGATGAAGACAAACAGCCCAAAGATGATGAAGCAATCAATCGCTAATTCGTTATTCAGGCATATTATACTGTTGCTATTGCTGGCGACGGGGAGTGCGTTCGCCAGTGATTTTATGTCCCAACTTCAAGCTGCAGATATTGTTCGATCTAGTAACCCAAGTTTATTTAGTAGCAAGCTAACAGCGATAAGAAAGCATTTACCAGAGTTATCTACAAATGAATTGCTTTATTTACAATATCTTACCGGATATGAGTTAGCATTTAATGGCGAGATCCTCGCTGGAGTAGAAAAATACAAGCAGATACTCAATTCTAATGCGAGTAATAACTTAAAACTTAGGGCTGAACTTTCAATAGTAAATGAATATGCCATATTGAAAAATTGGGAAGGTGGTCTTAAGTACCTAAGTAGCGCATTAAAGCAACAAGGCTCGATAACAGATCAAAATCTGAAAGTGATGTCCTTTACCGTCGCAGCTTTGTTTTACAACGCATTAGGACAATACGAACTGGCTAAGGAGTATGCTGAACAACTCATCAATCAAACAGAACTCCCACGCCAAAAATGTTTGGCTTCTCAGCTTTTAGTGGAAAGTAAATCCAAGTTAGATGAATTATCTGCCACTTCTGATGAATTTTTAGCGTCAAAGACACAATGTAACGCTGCCAACGAAGTTGTCATGGCTAGTATTATTGTAGCTACACAAGCAGAATTGTTTTTAAAAGATAATCAACCAAAACAAGCAATTAAATTATTAGAAGCGCAGTTCCCTGAATTACAAAAAGTGGGTTACAAAACAACTATCGGGGTGTTTTATGCACTACTTAGTGAAGCCTACTGGACACTAGGACAAGAAAAAAACGCATACAACCACGCCCAAAAGGCGGTAGCAATACTAAAGATTCAAGCACCACTAAACGGCCCAAAAACTCGCGCTTACAAGGTGTTATATGAATATTACCGCAGCCACGGTGATGACACTGCTGCATTGGATGCCTACATCAATTACGCTGAAGCGGACAAAGCAAATCTTGATGAAATCAAAACCAAGACCATGGCTTATCAGTTGGTACAACATCAAAGTATTGAACAACAGAATCGTATTTTACTGCTCAATCAGCAAAACCGCTTACTGAAGCTACAACAAAAACTAGTAGAAAATGAAAGCCGCACGCAACGAGATTTGATTGTGGCACTGATGTGTGTGATTGCGTTATTGATATTCAGTGCAGTTCAGTCATGGCGCAATCAGCGTCATTTTCGAAAGTTGGCAGAATATGATGGTCTTACCAATATCTTCAGCCGGGCTCATTTCACGGCAATGGCACATCAACTGTTGCAACATAGCCAGCAACATCAAGAATCCGTCAGTTGCGTGATGTTTGATATCGATCATTTCAAGCAGATTAACGACAGCAAGGGGCATAAAACCGGTGATTGGGTATTACGCAATGCCGCCCAGAGCAGTCGCCAATTATGCCGACATAATGACCTGCTGGGTCGCGTAGGGGGGGAGGAATTCTGCATTTTGCTGCCACAGACCAATCTCAAACAGGCTAAAGAGATGGCCGAACTTTTACGGCAACGACTGAGCACACTCTACACCAGTGATAGTGGTTATGACTTCAGTCTGACCGCTAGTTTTGGTGTCTCAGACACCAGCACTTCCGGCTACAAATTAGAAGGATTGATGCATGATGCTGACCAAGCCATGTATCAGGCGAAGAGCAGTGGTCGTAATCGGGTTTGTTGTTTTGTCGTCAATGAATGTAACAGCCTAGAGAACGAGACACCATTGACACCGTCACAATCCAATCAGTTATAACGCCTTCTAATCAAGCGTGAAATTGCTGAAATCCAAGGTCTCAGCATCATTGGCTGTATCGTCAAAATTTAACTGTTGATTTAATGCCGCCGCTTGTTCCCGTTGTTGTAATTGTTGGTGTTTCATTATCGCTAGTTGGCGCCGCCGTTTGCGTGCTTTACAAAGGCGGATGATGTCAGTTTTTTGCGCATTAGAGAAATTTAACCAGCCAAAGCGCTCTTCACGGCTGCGCATACAACCTTTGCAATAGCCACGGTCATCGGACTGACAGATGCCAATGCAGGGACTGGGAATATCAAAAAACGCCAGCTGTTCCATATATTGCCGCTTGAGTGGCCCGAGAGCTCTGCAGTTTATACAAGCCCAAACAAAGTGATAATGTTATTTAGGTATATCATCTGTTGCTTAAAAAGGCGATGTTAGCCACCTCAATAAACGTTAAACAACAGGCTAATTTTATGTGAATTTCATCACATTTCAATCAGCATACTGCAAGCACTAGCAACAAATGGGTAAACTAGCGGGCAGTACGCCTAAAGGCGTTTCACTATAATCATAAAGGTACCCTCAAATGATAGGCACTCCCTTGAGTGAAGGCGCCAAGCGCGCCATGTTACTGGGCTGCGGCGAATTGGGCAAAGAAGTGGCCATTGAACTGCAACGCCTTGGCGTCGAAGTTATTGGTGTGGATCGCTACCCTAACGCTCCGGCTATGCAAGTAGCTCACCGTTTTCATGTCATCAACATGTTAGATGGTGCAGCGTTACGTAAAGTTATTGCCGAAGAACGGCCACATCTGGTGATCCCGGAAATCGAAGCCATTGCCACGCAAACCCTGGTTGAATTAGAGGCCGAAGGGCTACACGTGGTACCAACGGCGCGTGCGACTAGGTTGACTATGGATCGTGAAGGCATTCGCCGCCTCGCTGCCGAAACGCTCGGACTGCCAACCTCGCCTTATGTATTCTGTGACACTGAAACTGAATTTAATGCCGCAGTTGCACAAATTGGCATTCCATGCGTAGTGAAGCCGGTGATGAGTTCTTCCGGCAAAGGCCAAAGCGTGATCCGCGATGCCTCGCAAATCGCCAAAGCATGGCAGTACGCCCAAGAAGGTGGCCGTGCCGGTCAAGGCCGGGTCATTGTGGAAGGTTTTGTACCGTTTGATTATGAGATTACTTTGTTGACCATCAATGCCGTCAACGGTATTCACTTCTGTGCGCCGATAGGCCATCGTCAGGAAGACGGTGACTACCGTGAAAGCTGGCAGCCACAGACGATGACTGATGCCGCTTTAGCAAAAGCTAAAGAGATAGGTCGTAAAGTCGTTACCGAACTCGGCGGTTACGGTTTATTCGGTGTGGAGTTGTTTGTTAAAGGCGATGAGGTTTACTTCTCTGAAGTTTCCCCACGGCCACATGATACTGGCATGGTAACCTTGATCAGCCAGGATCTGTCGGAATTTGCGCTGCATGTGCGGGCGATTCTCGGTCTGCCAATTGCGAACATCCAGCAGCATGGCCCCAGTGCGTCTGCCGTGGTGTTACGGGAAGGCGATTCCTGCAATATCCGCTACGGTGGTATTGCTGCAGCGTTAGCAGAACCTGATACCCAACTGCGCCTGTTTGGTAAACCAGAAATTCATGGCCGCCGTCGGCTAGGGGTTGCATTGGCGCGTGATAACAATATACAGGCTGCTATCGATAAGGCACTACACTCAGCAGCCTGTGTGAAAGTCACCTTCTCGTGATCATCAAAACGCCCGCAATTGCGGGCGTTTGTTTACCGCCACTATCGCGTTAGTTAACCTGATTCTGAGTTTTACCCTGTAAATAGGCCACTACATTATAGATCGCGATATCCATCAGCTTTTGGCGAGCTTCAGTCGTTGCCCAGGCATTGTGCGGGGTAATGCTGATATTCGGCGCAGTGATCAACGGATTATCGGCTTTAGGTGGTTCGCTAGACAACACATCGACACCTGCACGAATCCGCCCCGCGTGCAGCGCTTCTGCCAACGCCGCCTCATCAATCAATCCACCACGGGCGGTATTGATCAAAATGGCACCGGGCTTCATCAATGCCAAACTGTCTTTATTGATCATTCCGGCGGTAGCATCGCTCAACGGACAATGCAGTGACATAACATCGGACTGACGATATAGCGTTGGCAAATCCACCTGTGTCACACCTTCTGGCAGACCTGTGCGTGGAGAACGGGTGTGCAACAACACTTTCATACCTAGCGCCAGCCCAATGCGCACCACCTGTGACCCAATATCACCGTAACCCACCACCCCCAACGTCTTGCCACTGAGCGACGTTAGTGGTGCTAGGGCGAAACAAAAATCAATACTATTGGTCCAATCACCGCGTGCAACTGCTGCATGATGGCTGGCAACCTGCTGGGTATGATGCAGAATGTGGGCAAACACCATCTGTGCTACGGCATCAGGGCCATAAGCAGGCACATTGGTGACCACAATCCCTTGTGCTGCAGCCGCATTTAGATCTACCACATTGTAACCTGTGGCCAGCACGCCGATATAGCGAGCATCTGGCAGTTGCTTTAACGTGGCGGCATCCAATGCGGTTTTGTTAGTCAGTAGAATTTGTGCGCCCTGAGCTCTAGCAACTGTATCTGCTGCAGTTGTTCGATCATAAACCTGCAATTGACCTAATTGTGCCAGCGATTCCCACGAAAGATCGCCGGGGTTGAGGGTGTAGCCATCAAGTACCACAATCTTGAGTGCCTCGGTCATAACAACTGTCTCCTTTGTCTAAAACTGTAACTTCAATCCTATATTGGCCTGCCCCTGCCATACGGTGTCGCCACTATAATACCAAGCACATTGCTGACTCTGATGGCAATCAAAACGCTCGTCATTACCCACAAACGTGGCAAACCCTCTGACTTCTGACAGTAAGACCAGATTATCGGTCAGCAACAATTGTGCTCCGAGGCCTACACTCATCGAAAAATAGCTGGATGCATCTAATGACTGCTCAGGTTGTAAACGCGTCAGACCAAAACTGCCTGTGATATAAGGGCGTAAATTATCACGAGAAAAGTACAGAGTACCACCGGTATGCCAGTAATCGACCGTCAGTTCATCAAGTCGTTGATCAATGCCATCAACGCGTTGGAGTAAGTCTGTCTGCTGGTGACTATAAAGAAAATAGCTATCGCTTAACGGCGACAGCGTAAAACCAAGCATCACTCCCAAATGGCTGGAGTCTTCCGCCTTGCCTGAACGATAATAATCAGCATCGCTGACATCAAGCCCCTGCCCACCAAAACTGTAGCCTACATAGGGAGTGACAAATACTTCGGTAGCACCTGCATTACAAGCCAAGAAACCAAACAACAGTAAACTGTATCGATTCATCATCCACCTCACTGGTTGGACTTTCCGTCAGCACTTGGGTCAGCGTCAGAGATCAACGCATGCCACGCGCTAGCTTTACTCTTTCATAAGCTGCTTGGATATCCTGCGCTTTGCGTTTGGCAATTTCCATCATCTCTTCTGGCAGCCCTTTAGCGACCAATTTATCCGGATGATATTCGTTCATCAGCTTACGATACGCACGCTTCACATCTTGGTCGCTGGCTGCAGGAGTCAGTCCCAGCAGATGGTAAGCATCATGTTCCGAAGTGGCATTATTACTGGGCTGCTGAAACCTGAACTCCGCTTGCCAGCGCTTCAGCAGCGCTTCTAACTGTTGCTGACTGAATCCCAGTTCCCGCGCAATCGTGTGTAAAATATCCAGCTCTTTAGGGTGCAGTTCACCATCAGACAACGCGGTTTGGATCTGGATTTCCAGAAACATCTGTTGCACTTCGCGACGGCCCAAGGTCAAGGCTCGAAAACGTCGTAAATGCTGCTCTAAGTCGAAATCAGTGGCCTTTCCATCACGGAATGCTTGTTGAGCCTCGCGGCGGGCATCGCTGTCCAGCCGCAGAGTATCCATGAGCATGGAGGCAATACGGATATCATTTTCAGTCACGCGGCCAGAAGCCTTGGCTATGTGCCCCATCACAGCAAAGGTGGTATTGAAGAATTGCATTTGACGCGCAGCAGCATCACCGGCACCAGACATCCGCTTATCGAATTGGTGCCCCAGCCAGATCCCCAGCAATGCGCCGAAAAAACGGCCGAACATAAAACCGATAACACCGCCGAAAAATTTACCCCAAATTTGCATCATTTATCCTGTCATTTCACACATCTGCTGCCGTAGCATATAGGATGAGTAGTGAATTTAAACGTTTACCGAATCGGTTAATCGCCGCTCCAGTGCCTGCAAACGCGTTACAGTGCCAACATCACACCAGTAAGCAGGCCAGTACTCCGCACTAACGAGTCCATCCACTATCTTCTGTCTAAGCAGCGGCCCCAATGAAAAACGGGTTTCGTCTATGCCAGCAAATAGTTGCGGATGATAAATACCCATGCCTGAGAAGGTCAGTTTTGCCCCCTCTTCCGCCACCAAAAAATCCTCTTTCAAGACAAAGTCTCCCTGAGGATGATGAAGCGGGTTATCCACCAACCACAAATGCGCGAGGCAATTATCCTTCAGCACAGGTAACTGTGGCAGCTTATCGACAAAAATATCGCCGTTGATCACCAAAAAAGGCTCGTTGCCCAACAGCGGCAATGCCTGCTTAATACCGCCACCAGTTTCTAGCGCTTGCGCTTCAACGCTATAGTGAATCTTTACCCCATAGCGCCCACCATCACCCAGCGTCTCCATCAGTAACGGCGCTAACCAAGCACAGTTAATCACCACCTCTTGGATACGTGACTCAGCCAGATGTTGCAGATGGTAACTAATCAAGGGGCGCCCCCCGACAGAGATCAAAGGCTTGGGTAATGTATCGGTGAGTGGGCGCAGGCGTTCCCCTCTTCCGGCCGCTAGAATCATTGCGCGCATCAACAGTGCTCTCCACACAAGGGGAATAATCGGTGCCGCACCCAATTGCCAAACGGCTGCAATTGAGGATAACGCTCACTGACATCGGCAATGTAGCCCAGTGTAAGCGGAATATCCTTTATATAACCTGACTTGCCATCACGATGCAGCAGTCTAGCAAAAATGCCTGCCGCCTTGATATGGCGCTGAAGTCCCATCAGATCGAACCAACGGCCAAATTGCTCAGCAGTGACTTGGCTATCCAGCAACTGCTGAGTCAAACACTGTTGATAAAAAGCATCACGGAGTTCATCAACGACGGAATCCGGCCAACGAATATAACAGTCACGCAGCAAAGATACCGCGTCATAGGTAATAGGCCCTTGAACAGCATCTTGAAAATCAATCACATACAACTGCTGATGGTATACCATCAGATTCCGGCTATGGAAATCCCGATGCATCCCTACCCTAGGTTGCGCCAACGCATTTTCGGTTAACACCTCAAAAATTCGCTGCAACAACTGTTGCTCGCTGCTATCCAGTGATAACTGCCAATGTTTCTCCAGTAACCATTCTGGAAATATAGTGAGTTCACGTTGTACAAAAGCAGCATCATATTGAGGTAAGGGCGCTAAACCGCTATGGGTGACCTTGGCTATTTTCGGTAACAGCGCCAACGCTTGCCGATACCAGTCGCTCACATTGTCAATGTTCAGCCGCGACAGTAACTGCTGGTCACCAAGATCTTGCTGCAAAATAAAACCCTCTGTTTCATTTACAGCAATAATCGTGGGCACTGGGATATTTGATTGATGGTACGCCTGAGCCAGCGCCAAAAAAGGCCTGTTATCCAGTTTTTCAGGAGGTGAATCGGCGACAATATAGCTTTTGACCCCAGTGACAACGCGAAAGTAACGGCGGAAACTGGCATCGCCGGAGATTAAGGTCATGTTCACTGGAACACCAAAATGACACGCTAACCATTGCTGTAATTGAAGAAATCTGGAGTCCGACAAGGTCACCTCGTGGCTCTTAGGATAAAATTGCTTTATTATAGCGGCGGAAAAAACAGGAAACAGCCTGTGGTGACAGAGTTTTTCCCTGGCTGGAGTTGCAACTTAACAGATGCAACTATACTCTCCGAAACACGATTCCAGACAAAGAAGAACCGATAAAGACCCAAGATGCGGAAGCGACTGATACTGGCTCTGAGCCTCGTCACCCCCGTGGCAATAGCAGCCACCGACCCACAGACGGATGAAACCTACGGCCAGTGTATCATTGTGCCTCCCGTTCCTTATAATCCTCCAACAACGGAAGACACTAACAAGAATAATCAGCAAATTGAAATTTCGTCAGATTATTCTGAAAGTAAGTTGGGACAGAGTGCGGTCTTTCAGGGCGATGTATCGTTATCACAGGCAGATAGACGGATCACCGCAGATAAGGCGTCGGTCGATCAACGGCTGCAACAATTGTCAGCAGATGGCAGTCTCGTATTTCAGGATTCGATGATAACGGTTACGGCTGAGTCAATGCAGGCGCAAATGCGATCTAACGTTGCGTCATTGACGGGTGCTCAATATTGGTTACATGGTCAGCAATTACATGGTAAAGCTAAAAACCTGCAAATCACTAAGAATAACAATCTGATCCTGCAGGATAGCAGTTTTACCACTTGTCCCCCAGAGAACGAATCCTGGGTACTAGAAGCTCGCCGCATCCGCATTGACTCCAAAGATGAATGGGGTGAAATCTGGGATGCTAAGTTACGCGTGGGCGGTGTTCCGGTGTTTTATATTCCGTATATGACCATACCGATTACCGATAAACGCAAAACAGGCTTTTTGTTTCCAACATTTAGTTCCAGCACCACTAACGGTATTGAAGTATCTACGCCTTATTACTGGAATATTTCGCCAGAATATGACCTTACCTTTACGCCCACATATATGAGTTCTCGCGGCCTGTTCACCAAAACAGAATTCCGCTATTTGGCCGGAGATGACCAGCAGGGACAAGTCAATTTGGAATATCTCGGTAGTGATGGCAAATTGGAAAACAGCCCGGATCGCTACATGTTTCACTGGCAACAGCAAGGGGCGCTGGATGAAAACTGGCGAGTACGCGCCAATTTCACGGATGTGTCTGATAATAACTATTTCAATGACCTGAAATCAGATGTGAACCGAGCCACCGATAATCAACTTAACCGCGTCGGCGACTTGGGTTACTACACTGATAATTGGGACTTTGGTGTGCGAGTGCAGGACATCAAAGTGTTGGGAGAAGACGAATCACCCTATCAGGTGATGCCCCAGCTAACATACAATTTCCGAGCGCCGCGCTTTTGGCAAGGACTGGATTTTAGCCTGTATTCTGAATTAACCAATTTTGAGCATCGAGGAGAAGACTGGAACTCCGCTGATCGCCTGCATTTTGAACCGACAATAACATTGCCTATTCAAGGGCCTGCCGGCTCACTTACCAGTGAACTAAAACTGTTACAGACTAACTACTGGCAACACAATATTAGCGACAATGAGTTACAGGAGACGGTTAACCGGACATTGCCGCAAGTAAGGGTTCACGGCCAAATCAATTTTGAACGTCAGACCAATTATTTCGACGAAAATTACCGCCAAACGCTTGAACCCCAATTCCAATATCTCTACGTGGGCTATAGAAACCAAGACGAAATTGGCATCTACGACAGCGCCGACCTGCAGCAAGATTATACCGGTCTGTTCCGCGACCGTCGTTATTCAGGTCTAGACCGAATCGCTGATGCCAACCAGCTGACATTAGGGTTAACCACCCGGCTATTTGATGAGCACAATCTGGAGCAACTGAAATTCAGTCTGGGGCAGATCCTGTATTTTGAAAACAGCAAGGTCAATCTCTATTCCGATGAGCTGCGACAGGAGAGTTCTACTTCAGTGTTGGCGGCGGAATTGGATGCCCATCTCTATAGCGACTGGTTTATTAGCGGCGCAATTCAATATGACACTCGCTATAAAGAAAACAAAAAGAGCGAGGTCACCCTGGACTATCGACCAGGCCCCAACAAGTTGGTACAGCTCAGTTACCGTTTTGTACCCGATCTGCTCAACCGAAACACCAATGATCGCGTAGACATTTCTCAAGCAGGCTTCAGGACCACATGGCCAGTCACTAACAGTCTGTACTTTGTCGGTAACTGGTATTACGACCTGAACGAAGACCGTTCTGTCGAAACCTATACCGGCTTCCAATATGAATCCTGTTGCTGGGCAGTGCGTTTAGCCTATCACTACCACATTAAGACCAACTATCAGGACAACTACAATCCGGCGATTGATAATCGTGAATTATTTGAAACAGGTTTTTATCTTAACTTTGTTATCAAAGGGTTGGGTGGCACAGGGCCACTCGGTGTCGATGACATGATGAATGACGGCTTGTTCAATTATCGAAAACCACTTTATCTGAGGAATTAGCACGGATTTGTGGTAGATTGCTGAACCTCAGACAAAACTGACAGTCAAAAACTGGACAACTGCGGTGGCGAAATGCTGCCGACCAAATAAAAATGTGGCAAGGATTTTGTTAATGACCCCCAGTAAAAGTTTAGTGTTTGCATTATGTGCGCTGGTAGTGAGCCATTTTGCCGTGGCGGAACCGCAACCGCTGGATCGCATTGCGGTACAGGTAAACAACGGTGTAGTGCTGGAAAGTGAAGTGCAGAATATGATGGCGGAAATTAAAGCCAGTGCACAAGAAAAAGGCCAAAAATTACCTTCGGATAATGCCTTGCGCACCCAGGTAATTGAACGTCTGATCCTCACTAAACTGCAGTTGCAAACCGCAGATCGAATCGGCTTACATATCGGTGACCTGCAACTAGACCAGACCATTGCCAATATCGCCAAACAGCAAAATATGACGGTGCCACAGCTACAGGCCAAAATTGAGGCCGATGGTCAGAGCTTCAGCCAGTATCGTGAGCAGCTGCGAGAAGATATCACCTTAGGTGAGATTCAACGTATCCAGGTACAACGTCGGATCCAGGTATCGCCTCAGGAAATCAATCACCTAGTGAAATTGATCCAAGAACAGGGGCTTAAGAACGTAGAATTTCAGATAGGCCATATCCTGATTGAAGTACCACAGAATCCAACACCAGAACAGCTGGAAAGTGCCCGCAAACGTGCTGAAAATGTGTTAAGCCGCCTTAAAGAGGGTGCTGATTTTCGTGAATTGGCAATCGCCTCTTCAGCGGGACCCAAAGCCTTGGAAGGCGGTATTTGGGATTACATGAATATTAACGAAATGCCCACACTGTTTGCCGAAGTGGTTAATAATGCCAAAAAAGGCGACATTATTGGCCCAATTAAGAGCAGTGCCGGCTTCCATATTATTAAGGTTATGGATACGCGGGGCATGGAAACTAAAGAGGTTCAAGAAGTCAATGCCCGTCATATTCTGTTGAAGCCATCACCGATCCTTTCAGAAGAACGCGCTAAAGCCACGTTAGAACAGTTCATTAAGGACATCAAAAGCGGTAAGGCCAAGTTTGCAGATTTGGCCAAACAGTACTCTGAAGATCCCGGTTCTGCCGCTAAAGGCGGTGAATTGGGTTGGGCTGAGCCTTCTATTTATGTTCCAGAATTTGCACAAACCTTGTCACATCTGAAAGATGGCGAAATCAGTGAACCGTTCCGTTCCTCTTTTGGCTGGCACATAGTACAGCTCGAAGGCCGCCGGACTACAGATGCCACAAAAGAATTCAACACCAACCGCGCTCATGAATTGATCTTCCGTCGGAAGTTCAATGAGGAATTGCAGAACTGGCTGGACGAAATGCGGGCAAGCGCATACATTGAAGTTTTCGATCCTCAACCTAACAGAGGTTAAGCAGTTTGGACACTAAACGTATTGCCATCACCGCCGGCGACCCTGCCGGAATCGGCCCGGAACTGGTAGTACAACTGGCTCAGCGCAGTTGGCCAGCAGAGCTGGTCGTGTGCGCTGATCCGTCATTGTTGCAGTCACGGGCAAAAATGCTTGGGTTGAGCTTGCAGCTACGGCCCTATCAGCCGTCACAGGCACCAAAGCCACAAGAAGCGGGGACACTGACTATCGTCCCATTTCAGATGGCGGCAGAGGCGCGTTGTGGCGTACTGGATGAACAAAATAGTGCCTACGTGGTTGAAACGTTAAGTTATGCTGGTGAGAAAAACATGAACGGCGAATTTGACGCTGTGGTTACCGGCCCCGTACACAAAGGCATCATTAATCAGGCCGGAATACCGTTCTCTGGGCATACAGAATTTTTTGCCCATCAAGCGGGTTGTAAGGATGTGGTCATGATGTTGGCCTGCCCAGGATTGCAGGTGGCGCTGGTCACCACCCATATCCCGCTCGCCTATGTTGCCAAAGCCATCACCCGCGATCGCTTGCACCAAGTGATCAATATTCTGCATCATGATCTGGTCAACCGCTTCGCGCTGGAAAACCCGAAAATTTATGTTTGTGGTCTCAACCCTCATGCCGGGGAAAACGGTCACCTAGGGCGCGAAGAACTAGATGTGATTATTCCGGCGCTTGATGAACTAAGGCAGCAGGGAATGCGGATTGTCGGCCCATTGCCGGCTGATACGCTGTTTCAACCTAAATATCTGCAAGATGCCGATGTGGTCTTATCCATGTACCATGATCAAGGGTTACCTGTGCTGAAGTCCATGGGATTTGGTAAATCGGTTAATATCACCCTAGGGCTGCCATATATCAGGACATCGGTTGATCACGGGACTGCGCTGGAACTTGCAGGTACCGGTAAAGCAGATCTTGGCAGCTTTGTCTGTGCCTTAAACAAAGCCATTGAACTGGCACATAAAAACTAATCCCAACTGAGCATTAATGAGTAATAAAGTACATTTAGGCCATACGGCCAGAAAACGCTTTGGTCAGAATTTTCTGACAGACAGTAATATTATCAATCGCATTGTTTCCGCGATTGCTCCTGACAATGACCATATCATGGTGGAGATTGGCCCTGGTTTAGCCGCATTGACCGAACCTGTAGCCGAAAGCATTGACAGTTTGACTGTTATTGAGCTGGACCGAGACCTAGTAGAGCGATTACAGCATCACCCGATGTTGAAAGATAAGCTAGAAATTCACCAGGGTGACGCGCTGCAGTTTGATTTCAAACAGCTGCTACGCGATGGCAAGAAGTTAAAAGTGTTCGGCAACCTGCCTTACAACATCTCCACGCCGCTGATGTTTCATCTGTTTAGTTTTGCTGAACATATCAGCAATATGCATTTTATGTTACAGAAGGAAGTGGTTCTAAGGTTATCGGCAGCGCCTGGCAGTAAAGCCTATGGACGCTTGACAGTGATGGCACAGTATTATTGTCAAGTAGTGCCCGTACTAGAAGTGCCGCCGGAGAGTTTCACCCCGCCACCCAAAGTTGATTCTGCCGTGGTCCGCCTAGTGCCTTATGAGCAGCGACCTTGGCCCTGCAAAGACATTAAATTGCTGGAGAGCATCACCGCTACTGCGTTTAATATGCGCCGCAAGACGTTAAGGAACAATCTGAAGCAGTTATTCAGCGATGAAGACTTTTCCTCACTGGGTATTGATGCGGGGCTGCGACCTGAGCAGATAAGTGTTAGTCAATATGTGGCAATGGCCAACTATCTGTACAATAAAAGAATCTAGACAGCGGGGACGCTTTTTTAGCGTCCCGCGTTTCCCCATCAAGTCACACAACAGGAAGGGAAATGGCACAGTACAATTCTGTCAGAGTTGAAGTAAAAACCGAGTACATCGCCCACCAGTCTGCGCCCAATGAGGACAGATATCTGTTCAGCTATACCATTACCATCATCAATTTGGGTGACGAAAGCGTCACCTTAAAGAGCCGCCACTGGATTATTACTGATGCTAACGGTAAAAAGACAGAAGTACAGGGGGCTGGTGTGGTTGGAGAAACCCCAAAAATTCAGCCAAACACTGCATACCAATACAGCAGTGGCACAGTGCTTGAAACCCCACTTGGTGTGATGGAAGGTCGTTATCTGATGGAAACGGATCAGGGCCGGAGCTTTTATGTTCCCATAAATGCATTTCGCCTGGCTGTACCCGGAATGATCCATTAGAAAGGAATGTACTGTGGCTAATTATTTTGTAGGTGACATTCACGGTTGTTTCAGCGAGTTAAAAAAGCTGCTGGAAACCGTGGATTTTAATCAATCAAGGGATGTGCTTTGGTCAGTGGGCGATCTGATCGCCAGAGGTTCAGAGTCACTGGCAACACTGCGTTTTTTCGAGCATTTGGACAACGCTGCCAGAATGGTGCTTGGCAACCACGAGCTTAATCTTTTTGGTATCAACGCTGGGATACGCACCCCCCGCCCGTCCTGTCAGCTTACTGAGCTTATTGCATCAGACGACTTCCCGCGGTTGCTGGAGTGGTTAAGGTTACAACCGCTGCTGCACGAAATGCCTGAACACCAACTACTGATGACTCATGCGGGCATACCACCGCAATGGGATGTAGACACACTACGTCAAGAAGCAACTCGTGTATCTGAGGCGTTAAAGCAACCAGATTATCTTGATGTGATCATCAGCCGTATGTATACCGATGCGCCAGAAGGTTGGAACCCAGACCTCGATCATTATGAACGGATCCGTTATTGCATAAATGCACTCACCAGAATCCGCTTTTTGTATAGTGATGGTCGTCTAGATTTTGCCTGCAAACTTCCACCAGAAGAATGTGTCGATTCTGACCTGAAGCCTTGGTTTCTATTCCCCTCTAAAACCGATAATTACATTAAAGTTTTTGGTCACTGGGCTGCGTTGATGGGTGAAACCGGTAATCCCAAGATACAAGCCCTAGATACTGGTTGCTGCTGGGATCAGTACCTGACATTATGGCATCTGGAGTCAAATCAAAAAATCACGCAAAAGCGGTTAAAAAAGAGTTAAACTAACGCCTTATTCGGCCGATGAACTTGCTATTGCGCCTGATTACCCTCATACAAAAAATAATAATTGTTCCGGAGTAACCCTATGAAGTTGAACATGGCCACCCGAGTAATTGCCGGGTTTACGGTAGTGACCCTGTTGCTGCTGATTCTTGGCACAGTTTCCTGGCTGACCAATAATGAGCTAAAGCAAGCGACGCAGATTACTCAGAAATTAAGTTTGCCAGCGCTAGACACCACCAATGCCTTATCCGAAATTCTCAGCGAACAACAACGACTGATCCTAGTCGCTTTTCATATTCAGCTCTCTTCAAAAATGCCTGAAGTCAATAACAAATTTGCACAACAAAACAGCACATTTGATGATAAATACAACACGCTGATATCCCTATTGCAGGGCAGAGAAGAGATCCAAAGCATCCTGCCAGAGGTTAACAGCAGTTACCAAGAATTCACTGGCCTTGGTAAGAGAATGATGGATAACAAACTGCAAGCACTGCAGTTGCAAGAAGGTTTGATAAAAACGCGCGATCAGTTGGATTCTGAGTCCGATGATGCCGGTTCATTATTGCTGGACCTGGTAGATATGGAAAACGCCAACGATGCAACCAAACGTGATATTGCCGCAGCCGCATCTTCTGTTGACAGCAGTATCACCAGCATCGTCAGCACGGTTTATGATCTGGTTGCCACCACGGAGCAGAGTAAGTATGAACTGATCAATAAAGAACTCGGCTACATTATTGGCGAAGCGCAAACTAAACTCGACTATATTGGTCGTCACGGTGATGGCGTAGTCAAACCAGAAGTCCTGAAAGCCATCAATCAACAAACAGCGAAAATCTTTAAGTTGTTGCAGGGCAGCGGCTCCATCCAAGAGAGAAAAGGTCAACAAGTACAACTGTTACTGAGTACTAGTAAAGATTTGGAGCAGTCCGAAGCATTAAAAGGTAATGCTGTTAATGCAATGAAACATCTCTCCACTGCAATTGAAAAGCTGTCGAATGATGTCAATGCCAATATCCTCAATAGCATTAACTCCGCCAGCATTAAAACGTTAATGGTGGTCATTATTGCGATTCTGGTTGCCATTGGTGTTAGCATCGCAGTCATCCGACCTTTAACAGCAGCACTTAAGCAGATTAACCATGCCCTAAGTGTGGTGGCATCAGGGGATCTGACTCATAAACTCGACGATTCAGGACATGATGAGTTTGCTGAATTGTCCCGCAACTGCAACCGACTCGTCGACAGTTTACGGCAGCTTATCACCGGTATTTTAGATCGGTCTAATCAACTGGCGGCGGCGGCAGAAGAAACCTCTGCTATTACATCTCAAACCACGGTGAGTATTCAGGAGCAAAAAGGCCAAGTGGTTCAGGCAGCTACTGCCACCACAGAGTTAAGTTCCAGTGCCCAACAGGTATCCTTGAGTGCTGACCATGCGTTGGCGCAAATCAAGAAGGCGGATGAGCAAGCGCAAAATATGCACGGCATTGCGGAAGAAAATCGCCATACAATTGAATCACTTGCCAACGAAGTCGCCAAAGCCGCCAAGGTGATCAATAAAGTTCACTCCGACAGTGGTGCGATTGGCTCTATCTTAGATGTTATCCGAGGTGTTGCTGAGCAAACAAATCTGCTGGCGTTGAATGCGGCCATTGAAGCAGCACGAGCAGGTGAACAAGGCCGTGGTTTTGCGGTAGTTGCCGATGAAGTCCGTAGCCTTGCATCCCGGACGCAGCAATCCACTGCAGAAATTCAACAGATGATTGAAGTACTGCAAAAAGGCACTAAAGAAGCAGTAAGCGTCATGGAATTTGGTCAATCACAGGCACAACTCTGCGTTGAGAAAAACGAACAGTCGAACAACGCGCTGCTGGCCATCAGCGATTCGGTTCGCCAAGCACATGATGCGGGAACTCAAATTGCTGGCGCCGCGCAAGAACAGAATCTGGTCAGTCAGCAAGTTTCAGAGAAACTGGAGCATATCGCCCAGATTTCCGAAGAGACCGCTACCGGAGCCGATCAGACTGCACAATCCAGTCATCAGGTTGCAAAACTAGCTGAAGAACTGCAGCTGTCTGTACGAGAATTCAACGTATAAAAATACGAAGCACAACTAAAAAGCCGCTCAAAAAGCGGCTTTTTATTTTTCTGAGGTCAGGGATTAATCTTCTTCCCCACCGCTACCGCCTAAACGATCTTTAATCGCCGCAGTAATTGCACCGCTGCTAAAGCCATTGGCCTCGGCCCAGGCCAGAATGGTTTTACCGTCAGACTCGGCCACTCCGAGTTCATTAGTTGACAATCGTTTAGCAACAAACTCACCCGTTTCCTCAGCTTTGGCCAAGTACGCAGTTCGTAATAAGCTATTGCCATCACACACAATGCCCTGATATACGTTACGTAGTTTTACACGATTTTCCTTAAGCTTTTTACGCAACCGATTCTTGTCATTTGATTTCACATAATCGCAAATACTGGCAATCAACGCGACATCGTCAGCAGCCTTTGCTGGCGCAGGTATTGAGAT
The DNA here is from genome assembly GCF_017368415.1 of Shewanella sp. 4t3-1-2LB. Classification (NCBI taxonomy): domain Bacteria; kingdom Pseudomonadati; phylum Pseudomonadota; class Gammaproteobacteria; order Alteromonadales; family Shewanellaceae; genus Shewanella; species Shewanella sp. 4t3-1-2LB. The sequence continues at coordinate 5,169 of NZ_JAFNJD010000039.1, read as the reverse complement.
CGAGGATACAGCGACCAACGCAGCTATAGCCACAGGGAACAGACGCATCATTCACTCCTTAAGTTTTTATAGTTTTGTTTACCAGCTATTGCCGGCCTCATACAGGGTATTAAAAATACACGCCAAATTTAACACTTTTTAACGTATTTTAAAAAGTGAAATTCCAGTCCATTAGCGCTGATCCCTGAATCGTCGGAGGATTTGACCCACTGACCATCATCCCAGGAGGGGAAATAAGTATCGCCGTCCACATCCAATGAAATTTGCGTTAAATAAAGTATGTCTGCACAAGGCAGCGCTTCAGCGTATAATTGCCCACCGCCAATAATCATCAGTTCATCGCATACATTGGCTTGGTCAAATGCCTCAGATAGAGAGCTGACCATGGTCACTCCAGGAATTGTCATATCACTGTTGCGGGTGATAACGATATTCTGTCTGCCTGGGAGCGGTTTACCAATAGACTCATATGTCCTCCGCCCCATCACTACTGGCTTACCCATGGTCACTTGTTTAAAATGTCGCAGATCCTCCGGCAAATGCCAAGGCATCTGGTTATCCTTACCGATGACACGATTATTGGCCATTGCGGCTATCAAGGCGATTCGCATGAAGACTCCGTAGCTATCGAGTTAAATAATCGGACGAGTTCGATAATACACCAATGATGGCATCGCCAATCCAACCGACAATGCTCCCAGAATAAACACCGTTTTAACGCCATTAAGCACGACCTGATTCAAAACGTCTGGGCGAACTTCTGAATGAGCGGCCAACTCCACTAACGCGATAACAGTGTTATAAGCATATGAGCCGGGGATCATCGGAATAATGGCCGCAACGCCATACAACAGTGGAGGCGCCAGATGGCGCTTGGCAAACATGATAGTCATAATGCCAATCAGCGCCGCAGCCATAAAAGTGGCCCATTCAATAGGTACTGACAAAAACTGCATTAATAGAGTACGAAAACAGTGACCAACGGCACCAGCCAAAGCGCAATAAGGTAAAAAACGCCGTGGCACATTGAACAGCATGGCAAAGCCAACGGCAGGAAATGAGGAAAAAAAAGCATCATCAGCGAGTTTAAGCAATAGTTCCATCACTTCAACAATCCCCCTAATTGCATAGCGATGGTGATACCAATCACCGATGCAACCGTCATCAGCGTTGCCTGCCCCCAACGAGCAATACCTACATTCATATGGCCTTTAACCATATCCGATATGGCATTAATCATTGGAAACCCCGGCACTAACATCAATACCGAGGCAGCGACAGCAAGCCTAGGAGTAGCCGTTAATGGATACATAAAACCCACTTGAGCCAGCACACTAGTGACAAAGGCAGTCACGGCGAAATTTACCAGCACATTAAAGTGCTTTGCCGCCATCGCCAGACGTACATACATGCCGACAGCAGCGGCCAGGAAAGTGATAAAACATGCCGCAGCATCACCACCAGACAGATGGCAAAAACTACCACAGGATAGTGCTACCGATGGGATAAGGACCCAATTCGGATAGGTGCGAGGGTGAATATGCGCCAATCTTTTGCGCACGTCATTAGGACCAAACAGCCCCTTTTCCGTCAGCAGACAGATCCGCTGTAACTCACAAACCACCGCCATATTGATGCCATGTTGCCGGATACGTCTGGTCGTGGTGACACACCGCCCATGGACCAGACTGGTCAACACCAGAGAATTTGATGAGATAGATAGTTCGACACTAGCTAGCCCCAGTGCTTGTCCTAAGCGCTGACTCAGCTCTTCCACTAAGTCAGACTCGGCACCATAGGCCAGCAAAAGCTGCGCAGCCCGGACTACCTGCCGGGTGATATCATTTTGGGTATCAGCGTACACAGGAGTTCAGGCTCTCTTTATCAGCGATTAGCGTTGATATATAACCTCGACATCATAATCATCGTCATCGAAGTCATCGTCAAATTCATCATCATATTCTTCGTTGAGATCGTCAGCGTTTTCCAGATGATCACTACTCCATTTGAACTCGACCTCGTCATCCGGGTCATTATCTTGTTTTTCTACGGGCAGCTTACTGATGAAGTCATATAACTTTTCCGCCAGCGCTGCTGTCCCTTCTCGGGTGTAGGCAGACATGGTATATACCTCGCCTTCCCAGCCGATGTCTGCGACCACCTTGGCAACTTTTTCCTGAAGTTCCTCTTCAAGCAACAAATCAGCCTTATTAAACACCAACCAACGTGGTTTACCTGCCAGTTTAGGGGAGTATTTCTCCAATTCTGCCACAATTGCGCGAGCTGATTCTGCAGGGTCGCTACCATCCACAGGTTCAATATCGACGATATGAAGTAATACCCGGCAACGCTCCAGATGCTTCAGGAAACGAATACCAAGCCCGGCACCTTCTGCCGCACCTTCGATCAAACCAGGAATATCGGCAATAACAAAACTCTGCCCTGGACGTGGATTTACAACCCCCAGATTGGGCACTAGTGTGGTAAAGGGATAATCAGCCACTTTGGGTGTGGCTCGAGAAACCGCACGAATAAAAGTAGATTTACCGGCATTTGGCATCCCGAGCAACCCCACATCCGCCAACAGCAACAACTCCAATCTCAAACTACGGACTTCACCTTGAGTTCCCATAGTTTTCTGCCTAGGAGCGCGGTTAACACTGCTTTTAAAACGAGTATTGCCAAGCCCGTGGAATCCACCTTTAGCGACCAATAACTTTTGACCGTGCTGAGTCAAGTCACCCAAGACCTCGTCAGTATCTTCGTCAACTGCACGGGTACCGACAGGCACCCTCAGGATAAGGTCTTGACCGCCGTGACCAGTACAATCACGGCTACGGCCATTCTCACCCCGTTCTGCCGCATGGAAACGTTCAAAACGGTAATCAATCAGGGTGTTGAGGTTTTCATCTGCCTGCAGATATACACTGCCACCGTCACCACCGTCACCACCGTCGGGGCCACCATCAGGCAGATACTTCTCACGCCTGAAGCTGACGCAGCCGTTTCCGCCATCGCCAGCATCGACTCTAATTACTGCCTCATCAACAAACTTCATAAACTCTCCTGATACCACCGAATGCACGAATTATATCTGTTAAATCCGGTTGGCACCAAAAAACAAATTAACCAAAACAAAAGCCCCACCAATGGCGGGGCTTTGCAGCAAAGGTTGAAGATTACTCTTCGATACTGACGAACTTGCGGTTCTCAGGACCCTTTACTTCAAATTTCACTTTGCCGTCAGTCAGGGCAAACAGAGTATGGTCACGACCAATACCTACGTTTACACCGGCGTGGAACTTAGTACCACGTTGACGAACAATAATGTTGCCTGCCAGTACAGACTCACCGCCAAAGCGTTTTACGCCAAGACGTTTACTTTCTGAATCGCGGCCGTTACGAGTAGAACCGCCAGCTTTTTTGTGTGCCATGAGTCAGACTCCTAATTAAGCATTGATTGCAGTGATTTTAACTTCAGTGAACCACTGACGGTGGCCCATTTTCTTCTCGTGGTGTTTACGACGACGAAACTTCTGAATAGTTACTTTTTCGTCACGACCGTGGCTTACAACGGTAGCAAGCACTTTGCCACCAGCGACCAACGGAGTGCCAACTTTTACGTCTTCACCATTAGCAACCAACAATACCTGGTCAAATTCAATGGTTTCACCTGTAGCAACTTCAATTTTTTCCAAGCGTACAGTGTGACCTTCAGCAACACGGTGCTGCTTACCACCACTTTGAAAAACAGCGTACATAGCTATTTTACTCCGAAATTCCTAACACACCGGCCGTTTGCTGGTCCGGGTGCTACAAAAACTTTAATGACAATGGGCGCGGATTCTACGCGAAGAATTGCTAGCTGGCAAGTCCAAAATGGGCAAGATCAAAAAAAGCTAAGGTTATCGCCCACAAACGCTGCTTAACTACTGTCTTATACAATTATTTTAGGTAAACTTGCGTACATTATAACACTTTATCGGGGCTCTCATGCGGTCCCGCTCAATCAGAGTCTACTATGGATTTAACCATTATCCGTCAGCTGGCTGATGCGGATATGCAGGCAGTCAACCAACTGATATACAAGCAGCTGGAATCCGATGTTGCACTGATCAATCAATTAGGTTTTTACATTATTAACGGTGGTGGTAAAAGAATGCGCCCACTGTTATCGGTATTGGCCGCCAGAGCTATTGGTTATGAAGGTCAAGCTCATCTTAAGTTGGCCGCAATCGTCGAATTTATCCATACAGCTTCTTTATTGCACGATGATGTCGTCGATGAGTCTACATTGCGGCGTGGCAGAGAAACCGCTAACTCGTTATTTGGCAACAGTGCCAGCGTGCTGGTGGGCGATTTTCTTTATACCCGAGCGTTTCAAATGATGACCGAATTGGACTCGATGGTAGTACTTAAAGTACTGGCTGACACCACCAATGTACTCGCTGAAGGTGAAGTATTGCAGTTGATGAACTGTAACGATCCCGATACCACAGAAGCCAGCTACATGCGCGTCATCTATTGTAAAACAGCCAAGTTGTTTGAAGCCGCGACTCGTTTAGCCGGTGTATTGGCAAAGTGTCCCCAAGAATTAGAACAAGCACTTGCTGACTACGGGAAGTATCTCGGCACGGCTTTCCAGTTAACTGACGATCTGCTGGATTACACCGCGGAAACAGAAGAGTTAGGGAAGAATATCGGTGACGATTTAGCCGAAGGAAAACCCACATTACCACTAATATATGCGATGGCTCACGGTGATGAGCATGCCAAGCAGGTCATCCGCAAAGCCATTGAAGAAGGTAATGGCACTGAACACATCGAAACTATTGTTGAGACGCTAAATACCTGCGGTGCACTTGAATACACTTATCAGCGTGCATTACAGGAAGCCGATAATGCCATCAGTGCCATCGATATCTTACCGGATAGCGATTTTAAACAAGCGTTGATAAGTCTTGCTAAAATAGCAGTTTCACGCAGTCACTAACCAGTAATCGCTAAATTTATTGGTTATCTCATAAAAAAAGCGGCTAAAAGCCTAATGCTGATCAGTTAAGCCAGATCGCTTGACGATCTCATTGAAAAGATCAAAATCCGATGACCACTCGTCATCGGATTTTTTTATGCAACTCACTACCGCGCTTGCACTGGCTAATGGCTATG
>NZ_JAFNJD010000038.1:0-46234 GCF_017368415.1 Shewanella sp. 4t3-1-2LB | reverse complement strand
ATTATATTGAGATGTTTTACAACCCGAAACGACAGCATAGTTCCAATGATGGACTATCACCGTTAGAGTATGAACGTCAGTATTTTAATGAGGCTAAAAGTCGTCTAGTGAAGTAGTGGCGATTCAGTTGATAATTTTCAATTTTATTAGTGTTTACATAAACCGTTGTAGGATTGTCAGTTTTATACCACGCTCATACTGACGCTAACGTTATACCCCAGCAAAATTACTGACTAAGTCAAAACTAGCGGGATAGGCGGGCACGCAGTTCTGGGTTGTCTCGCTTTTGTTGTAACGCTTCAGCACCTTTCACTACCATCCGCAATTGCGTCACGAGTCGGTCAGCTAACAGCTTTCGATCTGACCGCTTCATATCCAACGCTGCTGCACCGGCATTAAACACCAAGATCACCAGCGCTTCAGCTTGTTCTCGGGCAAGATCGGGGCTGCGGCCGGCAGAATCTTCAACATAATGTGACAATTCAGAAATGAAGTGCTCGATTTCACGCTCAACGGCGGCGCGGAAGGCGGCTGATGTGCCAGAACGTTCGTGTAGCAAAATACGGAACACGTTGGGGTTGGATTCCAACACTTCCATAAAGGTTTCGACAGAAATACGGATCACGCTGCCACCAGCTTCGGCTCGCTGGCGACCTTTGCGCATCATCTGCCGCAAAGCTAGCCCGCCTTCATCGACCATGGTCAGACCCAGTTCATTCATGTCCTTGAAATGGCGATAAAATGAGGTAGGTGCAATATTGGCCTCGCGAGCCACTTCACGCAGACTCAGGCTGGAAAAACTGCGTTCTGCACTTAGTTGGTTAAATGCAGCATCAACCAATGCTCTGCGGGTTTTCTCTTTCTGTTGCGCTCTTACACCCATATTTTTGCCCTACTCTTAAGCTGTTAGGCAGATAATACCTGCTTTGACAGATAAACAAAGACCCTTAGACCAAAGGTGTGATTGGCTAAGCCTTGCATTTTGGCTTACACTTGTAAGCCCAATATCTTCGGGATGACATATATGAAGCAGCCACCCCTTATCTGGATTAACGTCCTTTTCTTTATCAGTACCTTTGCCGGAGCCTGTATACTCGTGCCCTGGCGCGGATTCAGCCATGGTTTTGATGCTGTAGAGTGGAGCTGGTTTGTGATACTGGCTTTTGCGGCTGGCCTCTCCATCACCGCGGGATATCACCGCTTATGGTCCCATAAAGCCTACAAGGCACATCCGCTGGTGCGAGTGTTATATGCTCTTGGCGGGGCCCTAGCATTTCAGAACAGTGCGTTGCACTGGGCCTCGGATCACCGGGTGCACCACAAGCATGTAGACAACAACGACAAAGACCCTTATTCAGCTAACAGAGGTTTCTGGTTTAGCCATATTGGTTGGATGTTACGAGAGTATCAGCCGGAGCGTTATGCCGATTACAGTAATGCTCGCGATCTACAACAGGACGCAGTGGTGATGTGGCAGCATAAATATTACCTGTGGCTGGCGGCGCTGATGAATATTGGCTTACCTCTACTGCTGGGTTGGTTGCATGGCGATGTGCTGTCAATGCTACTGCTGGCTGGATTATTGCGGTTGGTGGTGGTACATCACTGTACTTTCTTTATTAATTCGCTGGCCCATGTGTGGGGACGTCAGCCTTATACCGACCGCAACACGGCGAGAGATAACGGTATTTTAGCGCTACTGACCTACGGCGAAGGCTATCACAACTTTCACCATATATTTGAACATGACTACCGTAATGGTATTCGTTGGTGGCACTACGATCCCACCAAATGGTTGATCCGGACCTTAGCTTGGTGTGGTTTAGCAAGTGAGCTACGGCAGGTACCACAAGAAAAAATTGCCGCAGCCAAGTTGCAGATGCAATTAAAGCGGGCCCAGAAACGTTTAACACACCTGACGAATGCCGATGAGTTGCTAGAACGAGTGCAGCGAGAATATGAAGAATTGAAGCAGCACCTGCTGGCCTACTATGAAGCCAAAAAACAACTGTTGGAGGCAAAACGACATCAACTAGCGCACGAACAGCTTTTACCTCAAGTGGCCGAACTAAAACGTCGCTTTCGCCAGCAACAGCGTCACTGGCAACAGCTGACGGCGAGTCTTGGTGGCTAATCCGCAATTTATTGATAATCGCGACACAGTCAGCTTGTAACGCAGCCGTTTAGGGTTAAGATCGGAGCTTCGCATCCAACGATATGGAGTCTCAGATGTCCGAAGCTCAGATTAAACTTACCGAGTACAGCCACGGCGCTGGCTGTGGCTGTAAAATTTCTCCCAAAGTGCTCACGACAATTCTCGCTTCACAACTGCCGGGCTTTACCGATCCCAATTTATTGGTAGGGAACCAGACCCGAGATGACGCTGCGGTATACAAACTGGATGAGCACACTGGCATTATCAGTACCACCGATTTCTTCATGCCCATTGTGGACGATCCATTTACCTTTGGCAGAATAGCGGCCACTAACGCCATCAGTGACGTATATGCCATGGGCGGCACGCCATTGATGGCCATTGCCATTCTGGGCTGGCCGGTCAGCAAACTGGCACCGGAAGTGGCCCAGCAAGTGGTGGACGGTGGCCGCCAAGCCTGTGCAGATGCCGGGATCATGTTGGCGGGAGGCCATAGCATTGATGCACCGGAACCCATTTTCGGTTTGGCCGTTACCGGTAAAGTTGATTTGGCGCATTTGAAGCAGAATGACACCGCCAAATCGGGTGACCTACTGTATCTGACTAAACCACTGGGGATTGGCATCCTAACCACCGCCCAGAAGCAAAAGAAACTGGCAGAAGCAGATAGTCACATCGCCCCAGACGCTATGTGCCAACTGAACAAAATCGGTGCCGAAGTCGCACGCTTAGCAGGCGTAAATGCGATGACAGACGTCACCGGGTTTGGGCTGGCCGGGCATTTGCTGGAAGTGTGTCAGGGCGCAAAACTGACAGCTACGCTCAATATTGCCAAGTTACCGTTGTTACCCAAAGTGGAAGAATATTTGGCTAAGGGCTGCATTCCCGGAGGAACCCACCGCAACTTTGACAGTTACGGTGAACATCTGCCTGAGCTAGACGAGCGGCAGAAAGCCTTACTGTGCGATCCACAAACCAGCGGCGGCTTGCTAATCACCGTAGCGCCTGCACAGGAAGCGGCACTGCTGGATGTATTGGCCACCCACGGTGTCACTGGTTATAAAATTGGTACGCTGTCAGAACGCCAGCCACATGCCGAATGGATCCAACTGCAATAATGAGTCAATCTGTGGTTGCCGCTGCGGTCTATCGTGAAATTTTTCTTAATGATAGGCCACTTATCGATTTACGGGCCCCCGTAGAATTTGCGAAGGGGGCCTTTCCAAGAAGTAACAATCTGCCGTTGATGACCGATGACGAGCGACAGCAGGTGGGTACCTGTTACCAACATCATGGGCCAAGTGCAGCACTTGCCTTAGGGCATCAGTTGGTTAATGGGGCAACCAAAGCCGCGCGCGTAGAGGCGTGGCTACAGTTTTATCAGCAACATCCCGACCTGTATCTTTATTGTTTCCGCGGTGGTATGCGCTCGCAGATTTCACAGGGCTGGCTGCGTGAAGCCGGCGTAGACATACCTTATGTCGCAGGCGGTTATAAAGGGATGCGGCAGTTTTTGTTACAAACGTTAGAAGCGCCGCAGTTAGCCCCCCAGATACTGATACTCAGTGGCACTACTGGTTCGGGGAAAACCGACGTCATCCAACAACGGCCCCAAGAAGCTGTCGATCTGGAGGAAACCGCAAATCATCGTGGTTCCAGCTTCGGTAAAGAATTAACACCGCAGCCGACCCAGATCAATTTTGAAAATCAATTGGCGATCGCCATCCTCAAACATCAGCAACGTCAGCCCAGTTGCCTGCTACTGGAAGATGAAAGTCATCTGATTGGCCACTGTTTTATTCCAACACCTTTTTTTAACAACATGCAGGCGGCCAATATGGTGGTGCTGGAAGCGCCCTGGCAGCAAAGATTACAGCGATTGCTGGAGCAATATGTCCACAAAATGTGCCGTCAGTTCTGTCAACGTGATGGCGATGAAGCTGGTTTTACCGCCTTTACGCAATATCTATATCAAAGCATCAACGGTATCCGTAAACGCTTGGGATTACAGCAGGCGAGCGAGTTACAAGCATTGATGACGCAGGCGCTACAAGAACAGCAACAACGTAACAATACTGCATTACATCTGGAATGGATCGCCCTACTGCTGACGCGTTATTACGATCCTATGTATGAATACCAGTTACAGCAAAAGGCTGAGCGGATTTTATTTCGGGGCGATCAGGCGGCAATCAACCAATGGTTGGATGAACGTCAAATCTAAACGGCTTTGAGGATATGTTCCCAAGCCAATTCTGGTGCGCCCATCACTATAAAATTGGGATTTTCCAGTGTGTCGCGCTCGTTATAGGTCAGTGGCTGCAATGAAGTATCCAGCAGACGACCACCGGCTTCCTCGATAATAATCTGCGCAGCGCCGGTGTCCCATTCTCCAGTAGGACCGACACGCACATAACAATCGGCACGCCCTTCGGCCACCATGCAACTCTTCAGTGCCGCGCCCCCTAAAGGCAGTAGTTCACAATGCTCAGGCTCTCTGAATAACCGCAGAACTTTTGCCGGATCCTGACGCCGACTAATTGCAAGCCGTAAGTGTTGTGCTGGCGCGGGTTGTCGGCTGTGAATACGTTGCGCAACGCCGTGGTGGCGAATAAAAGCGCCGTGGCCCACGACCGCGTAATAACATTTTTCCGACATTGGCACATACACCACACCCAACACGGGCCGATGCTGCTGCACCAACGCAATAATCACCGAAAAGTCACCACTGCCTGCAATAAACTCCCCGGTTCCATCCAGCGGATCCACCAGCCAGTAGCTGGACCAGTGTCCACGCTCGGCCAACGGGATATCGGATGCTTCTTCGGACAGTACCGGAATGTCAGGTGTTAATTGACTGAGACGTTGAGTGATCAGTTCGTGCGCTGCAATATCTGCCGAGGTGACTGGGGTCAGGTCGTCTTTTATGTTCTGCTGAAAACTGCCCTGTTGATAGATACCGCGGATCATCTTGCCCGCGTCGCTAGCTATTGCTATGACCTGTTCCAGCAACTCTTCTGGCTTCATAACCACTCCAACCTCACTGCAGAGGCAATTAAAGTCAGCGGCCGTTTTCTCGGCACCATCTCTTTGCGGGTTCAACCCATCATCCTTTAAGTTTCAGTCGCTCTAGTGCCAAAAACAAGGCACTGACACTACGAGACTCAGAAAAATCACTCAATTCCAGCAAGCCACGCCATTCCGGTAACGCCCAACGGACCATTTCAATCGGCTCCGGCTCATCGCCTTCTAAACGGCTCTCGTACAGATCTTCTGCCAGAAATATCTGCATCTTGCTGGCAAAATAGCCTGGAGCCAGACTCAATTCTTTTAAATGCACTAAGTGACTGCTACCGTAGCCAATCTCTTCCTGTAGTTCTCGGTTGGCAGCCTGCTCCGGAGTCTCGCCAGGGTCAATCAGACCTTTAGGGAATCCGAGTTCATAGCTATCGGTGCCAGCGGCGTATTCGCGCCCCAGCAACAGCCACTGTTGCTGCAGCACTGGCACTATCATCACTGCACCACGAGAGCCGCCTTTCATTCTTTCGTAATAACGTTCCTGCTGATTGGAAAAACGTAAGTGCACCTGTTCTATATGGAATAGGCGACTCTGAGCGACAGTTTCTGTAGCAAGAATTTCCGGCTTTTGCTGCCGTTTGCTCATTCAGGCCTCGCTTGCCAACTGAAAAAATGTGATATAGGTTGCAATGTTATACCAATTAGCAGGAATTAACAGAGGCTGGCATGTTCCCCTGGGCGCAAATTGACACTGTATTACTGGATATGGATGGCACTCTGCTGGACCTGCATTTTGACAACTATTTCTGGCTATCGCTGGTGCCTGACGCCATTAGCGTGCAAAGAAATATCAGTCGCTCAGAGGCCCAACAGCTGGTACAGAGCGCTTATCTACGGGTAGAGGGAACACTGCAATGGTATTGTCTGGATTACTGGGCGCAGGAGTTGCGGCTGGATATTCTGGCATTGCACCTCAGTATTACGGATAAAATCCGCCTGCTTCAGGATACCGTGCCGTTTCTGCTGGCATTACAACAAGCGGGGAAAAAACGGATATTACTGACCAATGCCCATCCACACAGTTTGCAACTAAAACTGCAACATACGCATCTGGACCAGTATTTGGACGTCGTACTATCAAGTCATCAACTGGGTGTTCCCAAAGAATCCCCACTGTTCTGGCAACAAGTATTTGCACGTTTTCAACTACAACCAGCGCGTTGCCTGTTTGTGGATGACAACGAAAACATCTTACTCGCCGCCAGGGAGGCGGGCATCCAGCATCTGTTGGGGATCAATAATCCCGACAGCAAACGTCCAAACACCCGTTTTACGCATTTCCCTTCGATCAGTGATTATCAATTGCTGACTCAGGGGTTGGCCGTTAGCGCCCCATAAAAAAAGCCGGACATTGCCGGCTTATTATGTTGTGGGGCCATTACAGGCCAGGAATGCGACCATTATATTTCAATGGATAGTTGCCACTCGCATCCGGTTTGCCCAGTAATATTAGCGAATCCTGCAAGTCCTTTGACTGAGCGTCCGTACGGCGCATGCGGCCGTTAACTTCCATCTGCAGCTTATCTTTTAGCAAAATCGTCCCCGCGACGCCAATGGCATTTTTTTGATCGTCAGTGGCCAACTGCAACTGTCCTTGAACACATTGCAGTGTGAATTCAATATTGCCCAACGGATAAGTACCAAACTGGTTATTCAAGCCAATTTGATTCAAAAGTAATTTACCGTTAAGTGCGGCACACCAAGGTTGCCCCTGTACCGCATTATCCAGTATCAGTGACACGTCACCACTGAGCACAGTTTTAAACGGGAGATGGCTATTGCCCACGAGAAAACTCACAGGGGCGTGCAAGCGCAACTCCTTGGCTCGGACACCAGAGGCCGACCAACTCACTAAACCACTACCGTTGACGGCACTGCTACGATTACCTAACTGTAGCTGAGCTTTTATAGACCCCGTCAACAATGCCCAAGGACTGAGTTGCCAGCTCAGTTGCTCCAGTTGCCGTTGCCCAAACTTGGCGAGTTCCGCCTGACCATGCCACAAACTGCCACTGACACCACTGAGCTGAACCCCAGCAGGCAAAGGCGCCAAGGCTACCGCAATTCGTGCCGGGAACAGCACAACCATAAACAGCAGATAAATCAGAATCCCGATTGCAATTTTACTGAACAGTTTCAAAACAATACCTTATGACTGAGATAGCTGAATACGTCTGACTTTTACCATACCCGGTTTTTCACCTTCGGCCACGTCTAGGCTGTCCAGCGACAACCCCTGTTTTTGCACCAATTCTCCCAGATAGGATAACAGGGCATCAAACGGCACATCATCCATCCACAGTTGGATCTGTTTGCCCTGAGGTTGCATGCGGGTGATGGCTAGACCATAGGCACTGGCACTTTGTGTCACCAATGTGCTTAAACTGCTGGTTTGCGCTGGACGACTTCCGGCTTTTTTTAGCGCGGCGATTTTCGCTGCACTTTGTTTGACAAACAATAGCGTCTGCTGCTGGGCGTTGAGTTGCACTTGAGCCTGCGTTTCGGCATTGCTCAGTGGTGTCCAAAGTCCCCAATAAAAAATGGCGATCAGTACGATGCCCGCCATGATGGTCACCAGCCGTTGTTCGCGCTGCGCCAGCGAGGCCCACCATTTTTGCAAATTTTCCATGTTATTTGCTCCTCAGGGTCAGAGTACTGGTGACGGCACCTTCAACGCTGTTCATGGCACCGGCGTCCAATTGAAAATGGTCGCCAGCCAGCGCTTTGAATTTCTCAATTTGGGCATAATCTTTGGCTGTTACCTGCATCCTGATTTCACTGCGGCTACCGTCGAATCGCAAATTGTTGGGTTTAAGCTCGGGGACTTGTTTGAAGGCCTGCTGCAAATTGCCCAGCATTTCAAACAGCTCGCCGCCAGCACCTTGGCCCTGCAAGGATCGCAGTAACGACTCCATCTGCGACCGCACATTGACGATGCGACTGTTGCCCGCTACCTGGCGATAGAGGGTTTCGGTCTGCGCCTGCAATGCGGCGGTCTGACTATGTAACTGATAAATATTGAGCCCTTTGTTGGCCACTCCCAGAACTAAGGCGATTGCCGCGACAATCGCGACCTTTTTCCAAGGCAGTAACTGCTTGCTGTACTCACGTTTAGGGGTGTAACGACCACATAACAGATTAAAAGGCGCGTCCAGATAGCCTTGAGCCATGATTAATAATGGCAATTCCAACGGTTGCGGCTGGCAATCGGCACCTTCCGCAGCAAACTGGCTGTAGCAAGCGATTGAAGGAGGAGTGTCACGCTGTTCGAGCAATGTAGGAAACAATACATCAAACCAATCGCGGCTAACGCTGATACCATCGGCAATGCCCCGGCGTAGCAGCATTTGCCCATGAAATTCCATCAACGCCCAATCCATTCCCTGCAGCGGCAGTGCCAGACAGTCTGGCACCAGCTTGCGTGGTTTCAGACCCGCATCTTGCAACCAAGACAGCCATTCCTGCACGAGACTATGGGCCACTACGGCAACGTGCAAAGTATCACCATCACGAGGCCCCGGTACAAAGTGCAACTCATCAACACTTTGCGCCAGTGACTCTTCCAGCATGAAGGGCAACGCTTTCAGCGCTTGGCGCTGGCCTTTTTCCGGCAAAGTCACAGTCGTCAGGCTGACCGCATCCCCAGCCACTAGTACATCTACGGCCCGATTACCTGCTCGTTCACTCAGTGTCGAGAGCGCACGGGCGTCCGCCAGCTCACCGGAGGCAATGATCTCCTGTTCCTGTTCAGACCACACCAACCAGGCACAAGGCTCATTGATGTTACTGCCTAAACGGATAAATAAGCGTTCACTCACTGTTATTCTCCACCATTCCCTAAGGGCAAAGGCCGTTACTATTGGGCTCCGTACTGACGGGTCAGCACTTCCAGTTTATTGCCACCAATCACGTGCAATACACTCTGCATATGAAATACCGCATCGTCCACTTTCGCTCGTCCATCCAATAGGAAAAACTTACTGGAGACGGTGAAACTGGATTTGAGTTTATCGTCCTGGCTAGCAATCGTGGTCAATGAACCTTGTTGCCAGAAGTCATCAATTTTATCAAAGCCATTGGCGGCTCGTTGATTAATAATGCTTTCTGCCTCACCCACTGAAATCTTATTTTCCAGCATTGCCGCTAACAAAGGCGCCTGCTCTACCTTCACGGTGTTGACGTTCAGTATCTGAGTGTTATTGCCAGGGATCACACAGATATAAGGTAACAGTTTACGGTAAATCTCTTGGCTATACCCCAACACCGCCCGCAGTTCACTCCGATCACTCATTAAGGTGTTAGCTGCCCGATATGGTACTTTGCGCGATTCATATTCCGCATCTTCAGCACCGTAAGCACTAACATCGGTATCGGCATCCAGGTAATCCTTAAGGGTGTATGTCAGGCGTTCAGCATTAAATTCATCAACGCCCAAAGCAACCAACAACGCCGTGTACTGCCGTGCAGCTAATGGCAGGGTTTCAGTTTGCCCGGGTTTGGCTGTTGTTGCCTGGCTTAACGCATTCAAATTAAAACAACTACGTAAATCAGTAATAGTGCCGCCTATTTGCCCCGCTTCTGCTGGGAACACCACATTCGCCAAGGCCCAATATTGCTGCAGATGTACTCGGCCTTCCGAATCGTCCAGATCCTGCTTGAGCACCTTACGCGCCAACTCTTCGGCGGAGATGGCATACCAGTATGCTTGATCATATTCCGCCAGATTGATTGTGCGCCGCACCGAGACCTGATTACGACCGCTGATGCTAACAGCAAGCACGGCGATGATGGCGACAACCAGCAGCACAACGATTAAGGCAACTCCTCGCTGTTTACGCTGCATAATTAGTCCTCGGCTTCCCGGCTACCACCGGTTTTAGCATCGGCATCGCCGTTACCTTGTTCCTCACCATTGGCGTCACCACCAGTCCCCGGCTGTTTGTCGTCTTTGCCATCTGGCGGGAGGTCATCATTCTGCCCACCCTGCGTGGCAGCGCCTGCCGGTAACAAAAACTTACGTATGATGGTGCCACGATCTTCAAGTTCTACTTCTATGGCAATGGCAACCGGCAATCGATTAAAACTCTGTTGATCAGCCTGCTGCCATTTTCCGTCAACAAAAAAGGCATACTTCACTGATAAGACTTTATCCATCAGCACCGTTTTAATCGGTTCACTGCCGATCTCCGGTTCTGGATAAGGGTAATACCAGCGTTGCAATTTGCCTTCTTGCACCACATAAGCCAGTGATTGAATGTTGCCTCTGGGGAGCAGTCCTCCAGGGTTGAGCCAACCGATACGATAAAACACCAGCGCCTGCGACTCTGAGTCCAGCAGGTTATTGCCCACCTGCATCACCATCTCAGTGCGGCTACCAGCCGCCGTGCGAAACGTGCGCGCCACCATCTGCCCCATATCCCGCTCAATACTGCCAAAACCTTGTTGCAGATAACGCAGCTGGGTGGAGAAGTCGCGGGTCACTTCATCGTCTTTAATAACGGTTTGTAGCACCGCGTTTGCCGCCAGTCCCAACATGGCAAAAATGCCAATGGCGACTAGCATTTCCAACAGGGTAAAGCCGCTATTCTTGGTTGAATACATAGCTGCTTACCTTAGTAATAATCCGCTTATATTTATCGCTATCACTGATGCTGATGCGGATCATGCGAAATTTATCGTCGGTGGTTTTAACGACTTCCTGGCGCCAGTACCAGGTTTTTCCCGCCATTTCCACATGGCCTTCTTTGGTACCGAGAGACGGAAAACTTTCCTGCAATCTGGCATCAACCATCTGGTTATCCGCCACCCACTGCGCCAGTGTCTTTTCTTCCAATATCGGCAGATTAGTGACTTGGTCACCAATGCTTTTAGTGATGGCAACTGCCGCAACCGCAAATACCGCCAGCGCCACCATGACCTCCAGCAGAGTCATGCCTTTACTGCGTTGCATCATCAAACCTCCCCATCACCAGACGGCCGAGGTTATCACCGCTCACCAGTTGCTCATATTGCTGCTCGCCGCCATTAGCGATAAAGGTCAGCTCAAAGCCGGTCATCTCGCCGCTAGGTAGCAGCATGATCTGTGGTTCGGGATTTTTGTCATCTTTCTTGTCATCGTTGAAAGGCTTGTCATCGTCAAATAACGAATCTTTTTGCTCTTCCTGATCGAGCGGCAGCCCCTCTACTTGCAAATCGGTAGTGATACCCTGCGGTAGTTTATGTTCGGCCAACAGGTTATCACGTTGTAACGGCTGCCATTTATCATCCACGTAGACCACGTAGTGGTATGCATCTTTATCAACCACTATGCCGACAAACTGGCCGCTGAGCACGGCTTCATTTGTCACCGCCTCAGTTACCGTTATAAAACGCTGCGCCTCACGAGCCAGTTGCTGTTGCTGGTTACCGCCACCAATAGACAGTGTCACGGCTGCCGCCATCAGTCCCATCAGCAGCACCACCAACATCACTTCTAGCAGGGTAAAACCCTGCACTCGCAAGCGCTGCATATTATTGATATTTCTGTAGATTCCAGTTACCGATATCGTCTTCTGTACCGCTCTGTCCATCTGGACCAGCACTGAAAACATCAATTTTGCCGTGTTCACCAGGGCTCAACAGCATGTAAGGGTTGCCCCAAGGATCCTGTGGTAGACGTTTCACATAGCCATCTTCACGGTAGTTGCGGGGCTCTGGAGAAATAGTCGGCTTCTGTACCAGCGCCTCCAAACCCTGTTCGGTAGTGGGATATACGCTGTTATCCAGCTTATACATGTCCAACTGGTTCTCCAGCGCCACAACATCAGACACAGCCTTCTGCCGATCCGCCTTCTCTTTGTTGCCCATAATGTTGGGCACCACCATGGAGGCAAGGATCCCCAGGATCACAATGACCACCATCATTTCCAACAGAGTAAAACCGCGTTGTCTGTCTTTGCGTTGCATTACTTCCTCCTAAAAACGGTCAGTTACCTTAGCCACTGACCATGTTGTTGAGTGCCAGAATGGGTTGCAGAATAGCCATCACAATGAACAGCACTATTACCGCCATACTGACCACCAACGCTGGCTCAAAAATCCCCAGCGCGATGTTGACGTTCGATTCAAATTCACGATCCTGGTTATCGGCGGCGCGCTCCAGCATCTGCTCCAGCTCGCCACTTTTTTCTCCCGAGGCAATCATATACAGCATCATGGGCGGAAACAGCTTGGTATTGGTCAGTGCTGCCCCAAGACTGGTGCCTTCTCGCACCCGGGCGGTCGCCTCAGTAACGGCATCGCGAACCCGCATATTCTGCATGACGTCACTGGCGATGCGCATCCCCTCCAGTAACGGCACAGAGCTAGCGCTGAGAATACTCAGCGTACGGGCAAAACGTGCAGTATTGAGCCCCTTGCTCACTTTTCCCACTACTGGCATACGTAGCAGAAACCCATCGTACTTCAGCCGGAAATCCGCTTTGACCAACATGCGTTTAAACAACACGAGCGCCAGGATTATCACCCCCAGCACAATCAAGCCATAATCCTTGAGGAAATCAGAAGAGGCTATCAAGGCGCGGGTGGTTGCCGGTAACTCTTGTCCCATATGCTGGAACTGCTCCACCACTTTGGGCACCACGGCGGTGAGCAAAATCGAGATAACCGCTATTGCCACCAGCGTTAGCATTGTGGGATAGATCATGGCTTGGGTGAGTTTATTTTTCAGCTGTTGACGTCTTTCGGTGTAATCGGCCAAGCGGTTAAGCACCACTTCCAAGTGACCGGAACGCTCGCCTGAGGCAACCATAGCACGATAAAGATCATCAAAAACGTGAGGGAATTCGGCCATGGAATCGGCCAGAGAATAACCTTCAACTACCCGCGAACGCACCGCCATCACCATAGAGGCCAAGCGATCTTTGTCACACTGCTGTGCGACTGCTTTTAAGGCCTCTTCTATCGGCAATCCTGCTGCAATCAGTGTCGCCATCTGGCGGGTAATCAACGCCAGCTCTGCCACTGAGATCCGTTGCCGACGATTTAACCAACCCGCTTTCGCGACCCTGGACTCCTTTTCGGTGACCTGGGTCAGCTCTAACGGCATCAGCTTTTGCTCTCTTAACTGACTGCGCGCATGCCGTGGGGTATCCGCTTCAATCACCCCCTTGACTTGCTTGCCCGCACTATTGAGGGCTTTATAGTCAAACGCCGCCATTGTTTACTCCTCGCGGGTTACGCGCAGTACTTCTTCCAGGGTGGTGATCCCTGCCAGTACTTTCTGCATACCGTCGTGGCGGATGCTAGGGGCGAATTCACGGATATATTTCTCTATTGCCAGTTCGCCGCGGCCACCATGGATCAATTCGCGGATTTTATCATCCACTAACAACAGCTCATGGATGCCAGTACGTCCTTTATAACCGTTAAAACCACAAGCTTTGCAGCCCTTGGCACGGTATATCGGTGTTTCATCCTTTTTAGACAATCCCAGCAGTTCCCGCTCCTGTTTGCTTGGCAGATGTGGCTCTTTACATTCATCACAGAGGGTGCGCACCAGACGCTGTGCCAGTACGCCTAGCAAACTGGACGACACCAGAAATGGCTCTACCCCCATGTCCTGTAGACGGGTAATCGCGCCAGAGGCGGTGTTGGTGTGCAAAGTTGATAACACTAGATGGCCTGTCAAAGAGGCCTGTACCGCAATTTGAGCCGTCTCTAGGTCACGAATTTCACCAATCATTACTACATCTGGGTCCTGACGCAAAATGGCGCGCAGCCCACGGGCAAAAGTCATATCCACCTTGGTGTTAACCTGTGTCTGACCTATGCCCTCAATTTCATATTCAATGGGGTCTTCTACTGTCAGGATATTGATATCTTTATGGTTAATGTCAGTTAAGCCCGCATACAGCGTGGTACTTTTACCGGAACCTGTTGGCCCGGTCACCAAAATGATGCCATGGGGTTTACGCAGCAGTTCTTCAAACTGTACTCGGATGGCTTCCGTCATCCCGAGCTGCACTAAATCGAGGTTACCGGCATTTTTATCCAGCAAACGCAAGACCACTCGTTCACCGTGGCTGGACGGCATGGTAGAAACACGCACATCCACCGCACGACCGCCGATACGCAACGAGATACGGCCATCTTGAGGTACTCGTTTCTCCGCGATGTCCAGCCGCGCCATGACCTTGATACGGGATACCAGCAGCGATGACAACTTCCGATTGGGACGTAGCACTTCCCGCAGCACGCCATCAATGCGAAAACGGATCACTAGCTGCTTTTCATAGGTTTCGATGTGGATATCTGAGGCTTCTTCTTTGATGGCCTCGGACAATAATGCGTTGATCAAGCGAATAATCGGCGCATCGTCATCCCCTTCCAACAGATCTTCTGTCTGCGGCAGTTCTTCTGCCAGGGTAAACAGATCCATTTCGTTGCCGATGTCTTCCATCAACTGTTGCGCTTCAGAGGAGTTACTCTGATAGGTCTGGGTCAACCGATATTCAAATGTTGTTTCGTCCACTTTTTGCAGGCGCAACTCACAGCCCGCATAACGTCGGGCTTCCAACAACGCTGACATCGAGGCTCTAGCAGTATAAAACAATACCAACTGCTCGCCGTCCTTACTCAGCACCACGCCGTGGCGATGGGCAAATGCAAAGGGCAGACGTTCACTGCTTGCCGAATGAAACAGCTCATCACCCTCGGACTCGGCCACCAATCCCAATTCACTGGAGACCTGGGTCAACTCCTCTGTCTGAGTTTCAATCTCACTCATGGTCACTGCCGTCTTGTTTTTTGTCGCCGCTAATTGCTCTTAATGCTGGTTCAGATTCACGTTTCGGTGTCGCCAGCGCCTGTCCGTTTTTGTAACGCTCCAGAATATCATTGACTTCTGGTGGTAACTGCTCGCCGGTTTTTAACTCGTCCATTACCGGTACTTTAGCATCTGGCATCAGGTTAATGCCTCGCTGTTGCTGTTCTAGCTGTAGCGCACGGAAGTAGTTGTATTTACGCCCCGCAATGCCTTCCATGGTCACGCCGTCACGGACGATGGTGGGTTTGATAAAGACCATCAGGTTGCGCTTAGTCTTTTTACTGCTGCTGGAACGGAACAACTGCCCGAGGAATGGAATATCACCCAGCAATGGTACTTTCTGCACACTTTCCTGAGTTTCTTCGTTGATCAGTCCGCCGAGTACCACAATCTGCCCAGAATCCGCCATCACAGTGGTGGTTAACCGTCGAGTCGCAAAAGTAACGTCAACACTGGTGTTACCATTGATGCCTGACACTTCCTGCTCAATCGTCAGCTTAACGGCGTTACCTTCGTTGATCTGCGGCACCACTTTCAACTTAACGCCGACCTCTTTACGCTCCACAGTGGTAAAAGGATTGCTGTTACCGTTTTGCGAACTCTGTGAACCGGTAATCACGGGGACTTCGTCGCCGACAATAAAGGATGCTTCCTGATTATCCATGGTGGTAATAGAAGGCGTTGCCAGTACGTTTGAATTAGTGTCCGATGCCACCGCTTGGATCAAGGCACCAAAATCGCCGGAAACAATTCCCCACGCCACACCGTTGACTTTACTCAAAGCGCTGGCCAGTGCGGTTACATCGCCATCGGTTGTCGGATTAACTGTGGTAACTACATTGTTATTACTATCGGTTGTTTGAACCGTCGTACCATCTTTAGAACGCGCATTCCACACCCCAGCGCCTACTTCTGCCAGCGTCGGCCCAAGGTTATTGAACTGGGTCATGCCACCTGATAGCGACCCCATCTGCACACCTAACCCAATATTATCGCCTTCGGAAATTTCGACGATGATGGCTTCCACCAGCACCTGCGCCCGGCGGATATCCAATTGATTGATGACATTTTCCAATGTGCGCATCTGGTCAGGTTCGGCGCTGATCACCAAAGAATTGGTCTCTTCGTGCGCCATGATGGTGATATTGTTATTGCGCTTGCCAGTTCCCCCCGCCACAGCAGCGGTGGCGGCATTAGCGCCGTCTTTACTCTCCATTTTCTGAGCAAAGCCGTTCAGCACTTCCACTAGGTCTTTGGCTTTGGCATATTTCAGATAACGCACCTTGGTGTTACCGGTAGTTGCCTGTTCCGCATCTAGACGGGAGATCAGTTCAACGGCCCGTTCACGGCTACGTTGATCGCCACTGACCACCACCGCATTGGTGCGTTCATCCGCGACGACTTTAGGTGCCTGCCCAGGCATCTGCGCCTGGTTAGCACTGGTACGGTACAAATTATCAATAATCCGCACAATTTCGCCCGCTGAGGCAAATTTCAGCTGTACCACTTGGGTATCAACATCACCCTGTTTGTCCACCTGCTTGACGATATCCACCAGCTTGTTCACCACCGCCGCCCGGCCAGTGATCATCAACACGTTTGATGGGTCATAGTTCACCACGTTGCCGCCACCAGCGTTATCGTTCAGTTGCCGCAGCAAAGGCGCCAACTGTTTGGCTTCGGTGTTATACAAGGCAACAATGCGGGTGACCATTTCGTCACCGAGTCCCGGCGCTTTATCATCAGCTAGGCGAATAGATGACACTTTGGCATCTTTATCCTTGACCACCTTGATGACATTGTTTTCCATCTCCACCACGGCGTAACCATAAACCTGCAGCACGTTGAGGAAGAACTGGTAGTATTGCTGATCGTTGAGCATATCGTAGCTGCGCACATTGATTTTACCGCGCACAGTTGGATCAACAATGATGGTTTTATTCAGGTTTTTACCCACAATATTGATAAATTCCTGAATATCCGTGCCCTTAAAGTTGGCCGCATATTGTTCCGACCAAGCATTCGATTGGGAAAACAAAGCAACTGAAGCCACCAGCCCCGCAATCAGCTTGGTTCGAATCCGCTTATTATTCATTATTCAACTTCCCCTAAACCTGCGTTACTGCGGCAAACTAAACATAAGTTCGACCAGCTGACCATCCCGTTCGACGGTAACGGAAATCTCGGTCAGATCTGGCAATTGACCCATCACGTCAAGCGCTTGGGTCATGTCAGTCAAATCATAGCCATTAATGGCTTTCGCCAAATCATTGGGTTTAAACCCGGCCTTTTGAAATAACTCGGGATTTTTCCCCGGGTTAATACGGTATCCCACCAGTTCCCCTTCCTGCTGCACTGGCGAAATCGCCAGATAATCGCTGAGCTTGCCGGGGTCCGCCAGCAATTGATCGCGGGACGCCTGAATATCGCGTCCCAATGCCGCATCACGACGATCAACCTTCAGCGGTTTTTCAGTGCGCGCCTGCTGTAGCTGCTGGTTGGCGGTATTCGTGGTGGTGAACTCCAGCCCGTCGAGCATCAATGTCTCGTAGCGGCCAGCGTTAGTAATTATGATGCGGTCAGCGTAGACCTCTTTCAGCGAAGCTGATGTCCCTTTGATTTTATCGCCCGGACTGTAGGTATCTTGGCTACCCTGTGACTCAATTACTGCCAGTCCACGCTGCTCAGCCGTAGAAGCCACCACGCCAGTTAACAGAATAGATAAGGAGGTTTTAGGAGCATCGGTGATCAGCTCCGGCGCAGTAGATTTTGCTGGCGCGCTGCTGTTAGCGTCTGCCTGACCGAATAATGCCAGTCCTTTAATCACTGACAAATCCACATTCTGTTGCTGACGTTGGCCGATGTCTGATGGCTGCCACAGCAATGGAGCGGGAGCCACCGGGATCAGCTTCCAAGTGATCTGCGCTGCTAGGTACAGCACCAACAGCAGTAACAACCAGAAAACAGCATTACTGGCCGGTTTTGACGGAATAGCCGCTACCTTGGTGATAATCTTGTCCAGAGAATCCATATTTTCCCGGGCCTCTTAATCAGGCACTGTTGCTATATTATTATCTGATTTACTAATTAAATCTTGCGCCATGCTAACCTAGAGCAGGGACGGCAACAAGAGTACCACCCGCCAGACATTGGCTAAAACAGCCGGATTATGCTACCTTTTCGCGCCAAAAAAGGGTGTGATGCGCCCCACTCTTTGAAGCCAGTTAAAGGTATAAGTTGTCGGTTTTGGCAACTCTGTGAACTCATCCATACCATCTGCAAATAGGAGCGGCACCATGCTGGAAAGCCACAATGACGAGGCTGTCAGGCTAGATAAATGGTTATGGGCTGCCCGCTTTTATAAAACCCGAGCCCTAGCCAAAGAGATGATCAACAGTGGTAAAGTGCACTATAACGGTCAACGGGCTAAATCCAGTAAAAATGCCGAAATTGGCGCCCGCATAAAATTACGTCAGGGATATGACGAGAAAGAGATCGTGATCAAAAAAATTTCTGGTGTGCGCCAAAGCGCGGCCATCGCTCAGACACTCTATGAAGAAACCAGTGACAGCATCAGTAAACGCCAGGCAAATGCTGAAGCCAGACGGTTGAACATACTACTGAACCCGGCCCCCGACAGTAAGCCGGATAAAAAACAGCGGCGCCAACTGCTGCGTTTTATAGAATCCTGATTGTGAGAACCCGAATGAACCAAGACCAACTTCACCGATACCTGTTTGATAACGCCGATGTTCGCGGCGAGATGGTACAACTGCAGCAAAGTTACCAGCAGGTGCTGGCAACACATCAGTATCCAGCAAGAATCCAGACACTGCTGGGAGAACTGCTAGCAGCCACCTCCTTATTAACTGCTACGTTGAAGTTCAACGGCGATATTAGCGTCCAGCTGCAAAGTAAAGGGCCGGTATCTCTGGCGGTGATCAATGGCACCAACAACCAGCAACTGCGCGGCGTTGCGCGCTGGCAAGGTGAAATAGCCGACGATGCGACGTTACAGCAGCTATTTCCTAACGGTTATATGGCGATTACCGTAACGCCAGAAGAGGGTGAACGCTATCAAGGTGTGGTTGCACTGGATAAGGCCACGGTTGCACAGTGTTTGGAGGACTATTTTGCCCAGTCAGAGCAGTTGCCTACTGGAATATGGCTGTTCGCGGACGGTCATCATGCCGCGGGCATGCTGCTGCAAGTGTTACCAAGCGAACAACCACAACGCGAAGATTTTGAACACCTGCTGCAGTTGACCGCCACTATCAGCGCCGAGGAACTGTACCAACTGCCAGCACGGGAAATTTTACATCGACTGTATCATCAGGAAGATCTGCGTTTGTTTGATGCCATTGATGTCAGTTTCCGTTGCAGTTGCTCCCGTGAACGTTGCGCTGCCGCCATCCGCACCCTGGATAAAGCCGAAATCGACAGTGTTATCGCCGAGCGTGGCGCGGTAGAAATGGACTGTGAATATTGCAACAGCCACTACCGCTTTGACGCCATCGATGTGGAAGCCATTTTTAACATCACCAACGCACCAGAACGTCAGCAATAACATTCTTAAAAATAAGCCAGCGACAATGCTGGCTTATTTATTATAAGCAGCCAATATTGTCCACTTTGCCCTTGAAACTCACACTAAATTGTTGAAATATCAAAGGCCGGTATTCAACCTGTCGTCGGAGTTCCCCATGCGTTTCATCCCGCTGTTTGCCTTGTGTGTCGCACTATTGCCACTATCCGTGCTAGCGCAAACAGCCCCGGTATCAACTTATGTCAATGATAATATCCTGCCGCCACAGCGCCCTTGGCATGGTACAGATGAGGCATTAATGCAAACGGGAGACAGCCGTTGGGCCACCCCGTTTGAGCAGAGTGGTGGCATCCGCAGCCCAAGTTACCAAGAAACCATGCAATGGCTCGATAAACTGATGAGCGACAGCAGTGGACTGGAAAAAGTCAGCCTAGGCTTGAGTCCCCAAGGGCGTGATATTTGGATGTACATTGCCAGTGATGAAGGCGCCAAAACGCCGCAGGAACTGCAAGCCAATCATAAACCAACCGTACTGGTACAAGCTGGGATCCACGGTGGCGAAATAGATGGTAAAGATGCTGGTATGATGCTGCTGCGTGATATTTTCCAGGGTGAAAAGCGGCAATTATTGGAACATGTGAACTTGCTGTTCGTGCCGATCCTAAATGTCGATGGTCATGAACGCAGCGGTGAATACAACCGGGTTAACCAACGCGGCCCGGTGCAAATGGGCTGGCGCAGTAACAGTCAGAATCTCAATCTTAACCGCGACTATGCCAAGGCAGACACACTCGAAATTCAAAGTATGTTGCGCGCTATCAACAATTGGGATCCGCAACTCTATATTGACGTGCATGTTACCGATGGCCTCGATTATCAGTATGACATTACCTTTGGCTATAACACCGCCGAAGGCTTAAGTCCCAATATTTATCAGTGGTTTACCCAGAATTACCGACCTCAGATAGAACAGGCGCTCACCGCCGCGGGCCACACGCCAGGGCCACTGGTGTTCACCGTAGACAATACTGATCTGTCCAAGGGGTTAAAGCTGTGGCACCCGAGCCCACGCTTTTCAGATGGTTATGGTGATGCGCGGCATCTACCAACCGTGCTTATCGAAAACCATAGTTTGAAACCCTTCAAGCAAAGGGTGCTGGGCACTTATGTGTTGCTGGAACAAACGTTGCGAACCGTTGGAGAACAGGCCACCCGCTTGCAGGCGGCCATTGAAAAAGACCGCTACCGTTACCCACAACTGCTGACCCTAACGTGGGAGCAAGAGCAGCAGCCAACGACTCGGGATTTTCTTGGAGTAGCCTACACCGTTGAACACAGTGCCATTTCCGGTGCCAACGTGGTGCACTGGAACGGCGAAGCCAAGCTTTATCCGCAACTACCACTGTTTGGTGATACGAAAGAAGGATTACGGGTGAGTCGCCCAGCTGCCTATTATATTCCGCCTCAGTGGCAGAAGGTTATTCAGCGTTTAACCCTACATGGCATCCGTATGGAAACGCTGCAGCAGCCAACCCCCCTGACGTTACAACAATATCGCCTCAGTAACCCTCAATTTGGTCAGAGCAGCTTCGAGGGCCATCAACGGTTGCAAGCCAATAGCAAACTGGAAAAAGCCGCAGTCACGCTACCGGCGGGCACCGTAGAAATTCCCACTGATCAACCTTTGGGCGATCTCGCCGTCATGTTGCTGGAACCGCAATCGCCCGATTCACTGCTGCAATGGGGATTTTTCAACAACATAGCCAACCGTACCGAGTATATTGAAGATTACGCAATTGAGCCGCTGGCTCAGCAAATGCTGGCACAACAACCGGAGCTAAAGAAAGCATTTGAGCAGGCATTAAAAGATCCAGCATTTGCGGCCGACCCCAAAGCACGTTTGCGCTGGTTCTACGAGCGTAGCCCTTATTTTGATCAAGAGTATCTGCTGTATCCAGTGTATCGCAGCCGCGAGCGAGGTCAGTAAACACGCCACCGCTAAAGGCTCGATAAACTGCAACGAAAAACAAAATGTATGGTCCGCCTCGTTGTTGCAAGCATAAAATTCAATGACGAGGTGGGTCTGCGCTAATGTATTCGGAGTCTCTGTTGGAGGCTCTCGCCTACCGCTCCACGATGAGTTCCGCGCCGGAATATCCTCAAAAAGCCCAAAGCATTTGACTGCTGTTTTTATTATCAGGTTTTACTCCGGTGGTACTACCGTTTTCGTCATCTTCACTCTATTCATGCAAACGCTGGTTGCAGCTTTGCTGCGTTAAATTGTTCTTTCGTTCTCAACACTGACCACACGATTCTCGCAAGCTTGTTTGCCAACGCCACACACGCCACATTGAATGGCTTGGTTGCTCTGAGCTTTATCAGCCATTCGCCAAACACCGCCCCCGTCTTCTCTGGCCGCGCTAAAATCGCCCGCGCACCGTGAATGAATAACGTGCGTAGATGCTTGTTGCCTCGCTTACTTATCCCGAGTAATCGGGGTTTTCCTCCGGTGGAATGTTGATGAGGCACTAACCCTAGCCAAGCCGCTAAATCTCGCCCATTTTTGAATTGCTCGGCATTACCTAACTCCGCCACACATTGAGAAGCCGTTATGTCGCCAATGCCAGGTATAGACTTCAGTAGCTGTGCATCACCCTGCGTTGCCAGTTGTTGCTTAAGCTTGATGTCTTGCTCGGCAATCCGCTCTGAGAGGTAATCATAATGCGCATGGAGCCCCGCTAACTCTGTGATGAGTGGCGCGGGGAGTTTTCCGGCATGTTCGGCCAACCACTGGAATAAGCGCTTCATGACGCTATGGCCCCTTGGTAGACTGACACCAAACTCCAGTAACAGTGCACCAATGCGTGACATACAGGCAGTGCGCTCTTTGACATAGCCTTGTCGCACGCGATGAACAGCTGACATCATCTGTGCCGCTTCTGTTTTGACCGCGACAAAGCGCATCGATGGCCGCGGTGCTGCTTCAGCAATGGCATCGGCGTCAATAAAGTCGTTCTTGTTGCCTTTGACGTAGGGTTTTACATACTGCGGTGGAATGAGTTTGACTTGATGGCCGAACTGCTGACAAAGCCGTCCAAGCCAATGTGCACCACCACAGGCCTCAAAGGCGATGGTTGTGGGGGGAAGTTGTTGCAGAAAAACAATGAGTTGTTTACGGGAAAACTTCTTACGGACAACCGTGTTACCCGCACGGTCATGGCCAATAAGATGAAAGTTTGACTTGCCTAAATCGATACCGAGTACTTGAATAAACATGATGGTCTACCTCCTGTCTAGCCTAATCTCAGCATAGTTGCTGAGAAGGGAGGCGGACCATCACATTAAGCCCTGCTTCTGCAGGGCTTTTCTCAACGGATAGTTAACAGGATCAGAAGAAGCTGGCTTTGAATTCAACCCCAATGATACGTGGCTCGTTAACAAAGCCCGTCAGGTTGTTGAAGTCAATAGCACCTGTAACACGTGTGGTGTCAGTGATGTTGCGACCATAAGCCGCCACTTCATAATCGTGGCCACCGCTGCTCCAACGGTAACCAGCACGCAGACCACCTTCCAGCAAATAGTTGCTCTCAAACTCCTTGGATTCATACAAGAAGAAGGAAACCTTGGAGCGATATGCCCAATCAGTGAATACAAACAACTCACCCACTGCCAGAGGGTAACTGTAGTTAGCGGTGATGTTAGCCGTCCAGCGTGGCGCCTGAGGTAATGAATTACCATTGATGAGCGCATTGCCATCAGCATCCAGTGGATCGGTCACCGTACAGCCGCCGCCACAAGCAGCAATTGCCAACTGGTCGTCTTTGATTTCCGTGTGGTTGTAGCTAACACCTGCCGTCACCAACAGGTTTTCAGTTACCGCAAACTGGGAATCCAATTCAAAACCGTAGCCTTCAGACTTATCGGCGTTGATCAGGCGGTTATAGTTAACACCGCCGCCAACTGCGGTAAGTTGCTGATCTTGCAACTGATAGTAAAACACATCAAAGTTGACGCGGCCGCGGTTATCTAAAATATCCGACTTGATCCCTAACTCGCCGCTGTACATGGTTTCTGAATTAGCGACGGTGACATCATCACCAAACAATAAACGCCCCTGAATTGAGGGTGCGCGGAAGCCTTTAGCGACACGCCCGTAGATATTAGTATCGCTATCAAGGCTATAGACACCGCTCAAATCCCAGCTAATCTGGCCATCGGATGGGTCGGCGTACAACTTATCCGTAGCACCAGCACCGGCAGGAGAGACTAAACGTTGTGCCACAAAATCCTTCTTGTCATGGGAATAACGCACCCCGGCAGTGACCTTGAAGTCGTCGGTCAAATCGTAATCTAATGAACCGAACGCGGCCCACGCCTTGGTGTCCTGTTTCTGGTAAGCGTAACCATTTTGCAGGCCATTCTCATCATAGTTAAAGCTGTCAATATCGAGCGATTCGTCGAAATAGAACAACCCAACCTGATAGTCTAAACGCCCCAGTTCATTGCTGGACAAACGCAGTTCCTGTGTCCACTGGCTGTGATCTGGCAGACCATCGGCAGATTCAGAGGTATAAGGAATAAAACCGGGCCCCATGTAAGGCAGATATGAAGCCCCATAACCACCGTCGATATCACCATGGGAGAATGCTTCCGCAGACTCGTATCCCGTGATAGATGTCAGCGTGTAGTCACCTAAGTTGTATTCCAGTTTAGCGCTGCCGCCGTGAGTTTTTACGGACTGCTCAGCTCGGCTGGCGGCATCCTGATACACGGTATCACGATCAAAACCATCCACCAGATCATTAGTGCCAGCTTTAATAATGTTGGCGCGGAACACCCGGGGCGTGCCATCTAGGTTACGGTAATGGGCATTAAGCAAGGCGCTAAAATCGCTGTTAGGTTGCCACAACACCTGCAACCGGGCAGCTCTGTCGTTGTAACCTTCTGCTTGATTATTAGCTTCGAAGCCGGGTGCTTTGTTATCGACCCAGTCATCACGATGTTGATCCAGCACTGACAAGCGGGCAGAAACGGTATCTGTTAGACCACCACCCACAGCACCTTCCATATTGATGGTATTGTAAGTGCCATAAGAGGCTTTGGCATAAGCGCTGAATTCTTGCGTCGGTTTTTTGGTTTCCAGCTTAATGATACCCGCAGTGGTGTTGCGGCCGAACAACGACCCCTGCGGACCACGCAGAACTTCCACTCGTTCTAGATCAAAAATTGGATAACCTTTGAGAATCGCGTTTTCCTGTACCACATCATCGACCACCAGCGATACCGGCTGTGAAGAGTTCAGATCGAAATCGGTGTTACCCATGCCACGAATATAGAAACGGGGAAAGGTACGACCAAATGAAGACTCAATGTTCAGACTGGGAATGCGTGAAGACATAAAACGAATGTCATCACCCGCGGCGCCCATGGCTTGCAAATCATCACTTTTCAGCGCAGAGATAGACATTGGTACTTCCTGAGCGTTCTGCACCCGTTTCTGGGCCGTCACCATAATCCGCTCTAATTTGCCGTCATCGCTCTTGGTCGCTTGTTCATCTGCGTAAGCCAGCGAGCCGCTAGCGATCAACGCCGCATTAACACTTAAAAAAAGCTTGGACAGTTTGCTCATCATTGATTACCCGATTGATTTATATGATTTTATAAATTGAAGGTGTTTCTTATGGCTGAAACATCCCCCTGAGAAGTTCGGGCGCGATTTTAACAGTCTGTTGCAATTTCAAATTTTTTTGTTTACGGAAAAACTATTTGCTAAAAGAAACAAAGATTTTAAAAGCCTCTTTAACATCCATTGAAATTAAAATAAAACATAGAGTTAGCATGAGCAGATAATGACAAAAGCATGCTTACCGCAAATGTCATGACTGCGTCACCCGCAACCGTCATCCTTATCTGACAATTTTTGCCTACAGTGGCTATGCTCACAAGCTGGAGCGCGTTAGGCTATAACGCCAATTAACCTTATATAAAAAAATATGAACCAGATACTGCTCGCGGTAATCGCAACGGCACTCCTTATTCTGTTATTGAAATGGTGGCTCGATCACCGGATAAAACAATATCTGCAGCAACAATTGCCACAGCAATGGCGGGACATTAGCCAGGCACGAGGTGGCGTGGTAGCGGCCATTCACTTATCGTTGCGTGAAGGCAGCCTGAGTCAACGCCACGATCCCGTGCTCGCTCGTTATCAACAGCAAACCAAATGGCTCAAAATTGCCGCAGTTGCGCTGCTGGTCGCCACCCTGCTTCTCGGCTTTTATCTGCAATAGCGGCCAGACACATTAATTCACATATTATGCTGAATCTCATTAATGAGAATCGCTGCACATCAAGGTACACTGCCTGCTGAAGAATTTTCCCCCTCCGCACAATTAACAAGGGAACCCTATGTTTACTCGACTAATAACTGCAGTGGCGGTCAGTACCGTCCTGCTGGGTGGATTGACCGCCTGTAATGACAAGACACCGCCATCACAAACGGCAGTGACTGAGACAAAAACCCCGGTAGCAACAACGGCTGTTGATATTGGAATAAACGTCAAGGCCATGGACACCTCCGTTAAGCCGGGTGATGATTTTTATCAGTATGCTAATGGTAACTGGATGAAAACCACTGAAATTCCAGCTGACCGTTCCAGTACTGGCGCCTTTTTGGTGGCTTTCGAAGCGACCGAGAGACACAAGGCAGAGCTGATCGCAGACCTGGTGAAAACGCCACATCCAGCAAACAGCGATGAAGCGCGCATTGCCAATTTTTACAAAGCCTACATCGACACCGCGGCCATCAATGCCGCTGGTTTACAGCCGGTGCAAGCCGATCTGGCACGCTATGCCGCCATCAAAGATAAACAACAACTGGCCGCCGTATTAGGCAGTAATCTGCGGGCCGATGTCGATCCGCTGAACGCCACCCACTATGCCACCGAAAACCTGTTTGGCGTATTCGTCACCCAAGGACTGGCAACACCGGGGGAAGTTTTGCCCTATATTTTGCAGGGTGGACTGGGCCTGCCGGAACGCGAATATTACCTGTCTGACTCCCCCAAAATGGCGGATATTCGCCAGCAGTATCGCCATTACATTGAGACCCTGCTGAATGCTGCTGGCATTGCCGATGCAGCGGCTAAAGCTGAACGGATTTTTGCCCTAGAAACCAAAATCGCCACGGCACACGTGAGCCGAGAAGAGAGTGAAGACTTCGCCAAATCATCCACCATCTGGAGTCGAGCTGATTTTGACAGCAAAGCACCAGGCATAGATTGGCAAGCATTTCTGAATGCGGCACATCTGGGGCAACAACAGCGCTTTGCCGCTTACCATGCCGCCGCGATCACGCACCTGGCAGCGCTAGTGGCTTCTGAACCACTGGAGTCCTGGAAGGACTGGCTAGTCTTCCATCAAATCAACGCCCATACCGATGTGCTGCCAGCGGCTATCGATGATGCTCATTTTGCGTTTTATGGCACGGCGCTGTCTGGTACACCCCAGCAACGCAGCCGCGATAAACGCGCGCTGAGTGCCTTGGATGAATACTTGGGCGATGCTGTCGGCAAAGACTATGTCGAAAAGTATTTCCCTGCCTCCGCCAAAGCTCAAGTCAGCGATATGGTGCAGCAGATTATTCAGGCCTTCCATCAGCGGGTAGAAGCATTGGCATGGATGGCACCGACCACCAAAAAAGAAGCCTTGGCGAAAGTAGATTCTCTGGTAGTTGGTGTAGGTTATCCAGACAGTTGGCCAGATTACAGCCACTATCAGGTTAATGCTGACAATGCCTACCACAATGAAATTGCCGGGGAGCAGATCCGCTACCAGCAGCAGTTGGCAAAGATCGGCAAACCGCAAGATAAACACGAATGGTGGATGGTGCCGCAGATAGTCAACGCAGTAAATCTGCCCGTACAGAACGCCTTGAATTTCCCGGCCGGGATCCTGCAATCGCCGTTTTTCGACGCCAAAGCCGATGCTGCTTATAACTATGGTGCTATCGGTGCGGTAATCGGTCACGAAATCAGCCACAGTTTTGACAACAACGGCGCTGCTTTTGATTCCACCGGCGCAATGCGTAACTGGTGGACGAAGGAAGATTTCGCGCGGTTTGCCCAACAGGGTGAAGCGCTGGCTGCGCAGTTCGATACTTACTATCCATTCCCAGATTTGCACGTTAACGGCAAACTGACCCTAGGTGAAAACATTGCCGACGTGGCTGGTCTGGCCGCTGCACTAGATGCTTACCATGCCTCACTCAATGGTCAACCTGCCCCCGTCATTGATGGATTTACTGGCGACCAACGTTTCTTTATCGGTTTTGCCCAGACATGGGCAACCAAAATGCGCGATCAGGCATTACGGCAGCGTATCGCCACTGATGGTCATGCTCCCGGCATGTACCGCGCCCTGACCGTCCGCAATCTGGATGCTTGGTACAGCGCATTTAATGTGCAACCCGGCGATAAGTTGTATCTGCCACCGGAACAACGCGTAAAAGTGTGGTAACTCACTGTGATTAATCAAGCCCGGCGCTTGCCGGGCTTTTTTTACAATAAAAAAATAATAGCGTCTGCCATTACCCAAGACCACCTGACGGCCTAGAAATTTGTTACAAAAATAGCGGCCTCACTCTGGTCTGTGTTGTGATAGTCTTTGAGTGGTCTGATGACTTAGGCAAACAATCTCTGTTTGTCATGGGAAATCAGGCGTAACAGGATGTTGAGGTAATCACTCAGGGAGCGAAAACACCAGATTTTGGCAAAACTGGAAGCCGTTGCAACGCGTTCTCTTTGTACCGTTACTGTAAGCTTGCTATCTCTTCCCAAGCGCAGGGTTACAACCTGTTATTAGTTTTAATATGACACCCTTCCTAATTACCAAATAGTGGTGAGCGTGCTTTGAGCACGCTTTTTTTTCTTGTTTCGCCAGCAATCAACGTTGGTGCAACAGCCAAGAAGTTCACCGATTGGGGCTACAGTTACCAGATGGTTTTCAGTTAGGACTATTTCCCTTGCCTGACGCGCCAGTGCGGCCTAGCGTTTCTGAAGCGCAGGATTATGGCACTTGGCCTTTAGCGTCGCATCCGGGCCCCATACACTCAAATGGCTGGCAACGCGGCAGATAAGTTGTGAACCGATACACACCGATGAACACACCGGCAAGCGATTTACCTTTTTTAGCGATCCAGATAACCTGCCGTTAGAACTTTATGAACAGTGATCGCTCAGGAACATTCAATGACAGCCGCAGATTATCAAGTCAGTAATGACCCCGCCAGATTGGACTTTGCCACCATTCGCCAGTTTATTGCTAGCAGTTATTGGGCCGCAGGGATCCCAGAAGCCGTATTGCGCAAGGCCATGGAGAATTCACTGTGTTTTGGTGTTTATGATGGTCACGGTCAGCAAGTGGGATTCGCCCGAGTTATCACTGATCAAGCGACCTTTGCTTATCTCGCAGATGTATTTATTCTGCCGCCACATCGGGGCTTAGGATTGAGTAAAATGCTAATCCAAGCCGTTGTTAATCATCCAGAACTACAAGGACTTAGACGGATGATGCTGGCAACCCGTGATGCCCATTCGCTATACGCACAATATGGTTTTACAGAAGTTGTTAATCCTCAGAGCCTGATGCAAATCTGGCAGCCAGACATATACCAGCTAAAGTAAGGATAACCGCAAACTATTCCGCCAGTGGGCTTGGAGGAGAGATAGCATGAACCATATTCAACTGGTCGAAGGTGATATTACGCTGGCCACAGAAGATGCCATCGTGAATGCGGCGAATCCTCATTTGCTGGGCGGTGGCGGGGTGGACGGAGCCATACATCGGGCCGCTGGGCCGCAGTTGCTTGCTGAATGTCGCAAAATCCCCAAAATCAATGGCGAACGCTGCCCGGTAGGTGAAGCCCGGATTACCACAGCAGGCCAATTGGCCGCACGCTATGTGGTTCATACTGTTGGCCCAATTTACCACAGTGACCCGGCTCCGGCACAACATCTGGCGGCGGCATATCGATCATCACTGCAATTAGCCATGGCCCATGGCTGCCATTCGGTCGCCTTGCCCGCTATCGCCTGCGGGGTATACGGTTACCCGTTATCCGCGGCTGCCAATATCGCCTTGCAGACCTGTAATGAGCCGCAATTTAAGCATCTACATATTGTGTTTTATCTGTTTACTCATGAGATTGCAGAAATCTGGCGACAAACACTAGCAAAATTCGCGTCCAGCTGATTTATGCGCTGGGGAATGGCAGGAAAGAGCACGAGGAGAAACCAGTGATTTATCGGGGAAGCTGTCATTGCCAAGCAGTGACCTTTGAGGTGGAAGCGCCAGCAGAACTGGAAGCGGACTATTGTAACTGCTCTATTTGCCGTAAGTCTGGATACCTGCATCTCATTGTGCCACGCAGCAAATTTCATTTACTCAGTGGCGAAGCAGTGCTGACAAATTACCGTTTCAATACCAAAGTGGCACAGCACACCTTCTGCCAGATCTGTGGCATCAAACCCTTTTACATTCCCCGTTCTAACCCTGATGGTATCGACGTCAATGTTAATTGCCTGGACACCCAACCAAGCGCCGTAAAAGTCACCGATTTTGACGGTGAACACTGGGAGCAACATGCACATAAACTGGCGCATAAGAGCATAGAATCTACTTCAGAAAAAGAAGCGTTTCCCAGCCCTAGAGAGACGGTTCTCACTTGGGTTAAATGTTTTAACCAGGCTGATATAACAGGACTTTGTGCGCTATACCACGACGATGCCGTCAACCACCAAGTCGTGACTGAGCCTTTATGTGGTGTAGCCGCCATTCGTCAATTTTTCGAAACTGAATTCGCTCGCGCCAGCATGCAATGTGAAATCGTCCAATTACACGAGTCTGGTCATTGGGCAATTCTCGAATGGCGTGACCCTTTGGGGCTGAGAGGCTGTGGTTTCTTTCAGGTTGAATCAGGAAAAATCCGCACTCAGCGCGGCTATTTTGATCAACTCAGCTTTTTCAGAGCACAAAATCTATCGGTACCTGATACCTATTTTAATCATTCATCGACTCAATCAAAAAATGACAAATAACATTATTATTCAATTAGATGATTTACACTCTCCGCAAGTGATTGCGTTATTGCAATCCCACCTAGAGGATATGTATGCCACCTCACCGCCTGAAAGTGTGCATGCATTGGATATTGATAAACTCCGACAACCGGACATTTTGTTCTGGACCGCTTGGCAACAGCAACTACTGCTCGGAAGTATTGCCCTCAAGCTGCACGATACTCATGATATCGAAAACAGATATGGTGAGATTAAGTCGATGCGCACAACCGCCGCCGCAAGACGTCAAGGTGTGGCTTCCGCGCTATTACGACACTTGCAACAACAGGCAAGTGACTTGGGCCTGCATAGACTCTGTTTGGAAACGGGCAGTATGGCATTTTTTGCGCCTGCGCGGTCGTTATACCAGAAATTTGGCTTTAGGGAATGTCCGCCATTTGCTGATTATCCGTTGGATCCAAACAGCGTCTTTATGGAAAAAATAATCGTTAACTGAATTTTATAGGCGTATTAGCAACCTATAAAAATTGTATGAGATACGCCTAAAAATTATTGTCGATGACTAAAAAACAATACTCATTGCGAACTGGCGAAAACTGTCTTTCGAATTAATACTATTATGCTTTAATAACCACTCATACTGCATAACCAGATGTTTTAATTTTAATAACACCATTACAAATATTGTTTCTTCGCAAACAATTCAACAGCTCTTTTTATTCATGCGCTAGATTAAAGTGCGTTCATTTTCTCGGAAATCTTGTTCAATTTTTTGCAATATTCCCAAGAATTCTGTCAGATGATTTCGCATCGCTTGCTCTGCTTTATCCTGTTCATTCGCAATCACAGCATCTACAATTTCTTTATGTAAACCAATAGGATGAATGAGATCGGTATCAGTATCTAATACTTCGTTAATTTCGCCAACCAACTGTAACAAAGACTTACTGATCGCCGCTAAAAAGCGATTTCCACACATATCAGCAAGCAAACAATGCACTTTTTGTCTTAATACAACGGTTTCAGGATATTCAAGGGTATCACTTTCATGAAGGTCAGCATCCGACAATGCTTTGGAATACATTTCGTCACAATTCAATGCAGCCATTCTAGCGATTTGTGGCTCAACAATTAATCTTGCCTCACAAATCTCTTTAAACGATAGACGCCCAACAAAGAACAGATCCCGACAGACGCCACTGAGGCGCTCAAATGTCAGCAACTTAACAAAAGCCCCGCCAGTTGCACCTTGCTTTATCTGTACCAACCCACTGGCTTCCAGTCCCTTAATCGCCTCACGGACAACGGTACGGCTAACCTGAAAGGACTCGATTAATTCTCGTTCAGAAGGGAGCTTATCTCCGGCTCGATAAGTACCATCAAAAATCGCTGCTCGTAGTTGTTGAGCAACAGCATCAGAGGCTTTTATCTGTTTGAGCGGCTTGAAATTTTCCAATTAAACACTCCCCCATTGGTCAGGTGGCGGATTATAGCACGACATTGCCGCTACTGAGTATCCTGCCAGTAGGCATAATCTCATGATTTAGAGCCATAAGCTAATTCTCGATTCGCTAATTAATATCAACAATATAAAACAGTTACTAATTAACTAATTAACGAAAGTGATCCATTTTTCACAATTTTAAAATTTGTGAGCCTATTTTCAGAACTCATATCTATAGATTTACGCTAAAGGTCATATGTCATACGTTTAATATATGTTGATTAGCTGTGATAACTTAAGTTCGCCACGATGAAGAAATTACTAATTTTTTCCTCAGATAAACAATATGGCGCTCGTGAAGTGGTCAATGCTGATCCCATCATAGATCTGGCGAAGATACAGGGTATGGATATTAACGAACCTGATACCTCCGTTGTCATCAAAGACACATTGGTAACAGCGCTGCAAAATCCAAAATATCGTAAAGACCCCATCTATTTGCGCGCAGAGTCTAATGCTCCTTTCCGTTTCGCTAATAACAACTTAGCTCCCTTAAGTCATTTAGCTGGCACGAAAAAGAGTAACCAACATATAGCAATTTCGATAGCAACCGTTAAACCGGATCAGAGGAATATCATCAGGGTTATAACCACTTGCGCCAAATACGGCGCCAGTTGCGTCCCCCCTGATGATGCTGCCCCACTCGGTTTTATGACCCATTACGGCCAAGTTGCTACTGAAAACGCTAGAGCTGAATACGTGAAAAATTAGATCCGCTGACAGTTATGGGCAACCAGACTGGTATTAATGGGAAAAAATTATGAAAAAGACCTATCTTTCCGCGCTGATTTTGGCTGCCATCACTGTTCCCGCAATGGCTGACACCACCATTGATGAGATGTTCTCTCAGGGTACGTTAAACGCACAATTACGTATGTTTGACTTTACCCGGGACTATGATGGCACCACCAATACGAAACACGATACCTCGTTGGGGGGACTGTTCAATTACCGCACCGCAGCAGTGAACGGTATTACACTGGGAACTACATTTGCGTCAGCTAATCACGTTTTCAATGGGGACTCTGATGACGTTTATGGTCTGGTAGCCACAAATAGTGACGGCGGACATGAAAGCGTCAACCGCATGCAGGAGTACTACATTGAAGGCAACTGGTGGAATACTCTGTTCCGCTACGGTGCTCAAGAACTGCGTACCCCGATGATGAATCCGCATGATATTCGCGCTATTCCACGCACATTCCGCGGGCTCTCTGCCATCAACAACAGCTTTGACAACCTGACACTGCAGGCCTATTACATCACCGATTCCATGGGTTGGTCAGATTCCAACTTCATTTCGGTAAAAGAAGCTGTGCAGAACGAACTGCGTCGAGCAGGCGTCAATGCCGATGTTGCTGATGAACCGGTTATCGCTGTTGGTGCCAGTTACAATGTGCCACTGCAGTCGATGAAGATGAAAGCAGATTTGTGGCATTACCGTATGAAGGATGTATTTGACCAAACCTATGCCAAGGTCAATATGTCCGTCAAAGCCGGTAGTTCCGAGCTGTATTTCACGCCTTCTTACTTAGATCAGCAGTCTACTGGAGATCAAACCGGTGGTTCATTAGACACCTACCAATACGGCTTCCATCTGGGCGCTAAATTGGCAGGTTTCGACGCCTCCCTGATGTATGCCAAAACCGGTGATGATGCACTGCTTGCGCCTTGGGGCGATGAAAAAGTGGTGATCCAGCAGGTATACCAATGCACCCGCGCCAACGAAAAAGTTTATGCTGCCAGATTGGCTTATGATTTTACTCAGGCCGGTGTTGAAGGGCTTCAAGCCTATGTGTTCTATGCCGATTATGATGTGCCAGATGGTCAAGCCAGCGACTTCACTGAAACTGACTTCTCTGTCACTTACGCGTTAGACAAAGTGATGAAAGGACTCAGCACCCGTGTCAGATACGCTATCGTCGATTTCGACAACGGTGAAGACCTCAACGATCTGCGTCTCTACCTTACTTACAAGTTCAAACTGGGTCATTAAGCTACCCGCCAAGGTTCCGTCCACTGCTCCCGGACGGAACCTTCTTTCAATGGACGAATGAAATCTATCTGGATCGCCCAACATAGGTCCAGAGGGGGAATTACGCATGAAAAAAATTAAAACATTACTACCATTTGTGTTAACGCCATTATGTTTAGCAATCTGGGGCTGCAACAGTAACGATACTTCTGACAATACTTCAGAAACAGCACTGCCCGTTCTAGGGGCCGCCACTCCCGGCGCATTGAACAGCTGCGAAGATCTGGTCACGCAATTTGTTTACGACAGCACCGTCATCACCGCCGCGCACACTGTTGAAGCCGGTCCGGTTAACTACAATGCCACTGAATCTTATGACGCTCCCGCACATTGTGTGGTTACTGGCTACATGAACGAACGTACCGGCAAAGGTATCAGTGGTGACACCACCTACCGTATTGGCTTTGAAATGCGCTTACCCATGGCGTGGAATGGTCGTTTCTATTATCAGGCCAACGGTGGTCTGGATGGCTCGGTGGCCACCGCTGTTGGACGATTTATGTTTTCCAACGACAGTGATTCCAGCGCCTTGACCAAAGGTTTTGCAGTGATCAGTTCTGATGCCGGTCACCCATCGCCAACACCAATGTTTGGTTTAGATCCGCAAGCGCGTCTTGACTATGGTTACAATGCCGTGGCGCAACTGACACCAATGGCGAAATCTCTGATTAAAACCGCTTATGGGAAACAGCCTGATCGCTCCTATTTTGGGGGTTGCTCAAATGGTGGCCGTCACACCATGGTTGCGGCCACGCGCTATGCTGATCTTTATGACGGTTTCTTAGTTGGTGACCCTGGTTTCAATCTGCCTAAATCTGCTATCGATCAGCTTTACGGCATCCAACAGTACGCATCGCTGGTGACAGTTGACCCCAACAACGTGCTGGCTAGCATCCAAGGCGCCATCACTAAACAAGAGTTCGGTGTAGTGTCTAAAGCTGTACTACGCCAGTGCGATGCACTAGATGGTGCCGCCGATGGGATGGTCAATGCTTTAGATGCATGTCAAAAAGCGTTTGATATTGAACGCGATGTTCCCACTTGCAGCGGCGACCGTGATGGTACCTGTTTGACTGAGGCACAAAAAACCGTATTAACCAACATCATGAATGGTGCGCACAACAGTGTAGGTGAAGCGATTTATAGCAGTTTCCCTTACGATGCAGGCATGGGCACCGACAACTACTTCAGTTGGGAATACAATATGGCATTGACGCGTGACTCAGGCGCCGTTGCCTATATCTTCACCACCCCACCCACCATGCTGGGCAATACTGAATCCGATGCCTATAACTTCGTCAAAAACTTCAGTATGGATACCGATGCACCCAAAATCTTTGCCACTGATGCCAACTTCACCGAATCGGCTATTGATTTTATGACACCACCAGACCCAACAGATATGGGCAAACTGCGTGATCGCGGTGCCAAGATCATGGTGGTCAATGGTTCATCTGACCCCGTATTCTCGGTTCAGGACACCATCAACTGGTATAACGGCCTAGAAAAGGCCAACACCAATGAAGCAGACAAATTCGCCCGGTTATTCCTGGTTCCAGGGATGAACCACTGTGGTGATGGTCCTGCGACAGACAATTTTGACGCCTTAGAAAAGTTGGTTACCTGGGTAGAAAGTGGCACGGCCCCAGAAAAGATTGATGCGTTTGTCCGGCCTAATAATGCGGAATTGCCAGCAGATTGGTCTACTCAACGCAGTCGACCATTGTGCCCATATCCTCAAATTGCCAAGTACAACGGAAGTGGCAGTATTGAGGACGCCGCAAGCTTTACCTGCAGTACCCCGGAATAACCGTTCCGAGCTCCCTTTTGCGTTCTTTTTAAGTTCGTTTCATCTTTCAGCCTGAACATCTGTTCAGGCTGCTTTTTTTGTTAACTTGACTAAGTGTCAGCGTTAAATCCGCTATTTATCGGTAAAACTGCCTAGCTTCAGCGCAATAGTAAGAAATTTCTAGTTATTATTCAGTAAGATATATTTTGGCCTGATTACTGCTTTGAAAGTTTGTTCTCCGAAAGCCACGCTGTGGCAACTCTGGGACAACTTCCCGACCGCGGGATTCACTGCAGTGGCTGCCCAACAGTCAGTGAGTCCCGCTCCTTTTCTCTCGGACACCATTACCCAGCAGTTGCCCTGCCGACACTCAGCAAGGCTAATTTTTGCTGGCGAGAAAGCTTCTTGATCTGTATCTCACGCTTGAGTGCCTCACTGCGACTGCCCACCAGCTCCTGATAGACCAACTGCAACGGTGCCTTGCCCTTTAAGTATTTGGCCGCCCTTGGCCCACCGCCTTGGTGCTCAACAAAACGGCGATTCACATCGGTGGTGACACCGGTATACAACTCGCCATCACGGCAGCGAATAATGTATAGCGACCACGAACTCATTTATATCCCAGCAAACCGAGGAAGAAAGCGTACTCCAGCGCGGTATCTTCATAGCTGCTGTAGCGGCCACTCTTGCCGCCGTGCCCCGCACTCATATCAACATGCAGCAGTAACAGATGATCATCAGTTTTATACTCACGAAGTTTCGCCACCCACTTGGCGGGTTCAAAGTACTGCACCTGGGAATCATACAAGCCGCTGGTCACCAACAGGTTGGGGTAGTCCTGATGTCTGACGTTGTCGTAAGGCGAATAGCTCAGCATATAATCGAAATAGGGCTTGTCATTGGGATTACCCCACTCATCGTACTCATTGGTAGTCAGCGGAATCGATTCATCCAGCATGGTGGTTACAATATCCACAAATGGCACATGAGCGGCCACCGCCAGATACAGCTCCGGCGCTTGATTGACCACCGCGCCCATCAGTAAGCCGCCCGCACTGCGCCCTGCCGCTAGCACCTTACCGGCAGCGCCGTACTTTTCTTGCAGCAAACCACGGGTCACATCCACAAAATCGTTAAAACTATTCTGCTTATGCAGCATCTTGCCGTCTTGGTACCAGTGTCGTCCGAGCATTTCGCTGCCACGCACATGGGCAATGGCATATACGACCCCGCGATCGAGCAAACTGATAATATCGTCATGAAATGCCGGTTCGATCACAATGCCATAGGCACCGTAGCCGTAGACATACAGCGGATTGGTGCCATCGCGTTTGAATTTATCTTTGCGATACACCAGCGTAACTGGCACGGGAGTGCCATCGCGGGCAGTGATCCGTAACCGTTCGGTGCGGTAGTTCGCGGCCTCAAAGCCCCCCAATACCTTTTCCTGTTTCAGCAGTGTGCGGCGGCCGGGGAAATCTAGTTGGTAGTCATAAATGGTTTCCGGCGTTGATGGGCTGGAATAATACACTCGCAAGTCACGGCTGTGCTGGCTGGGGTTAACATCTAGCCCTACCACATACGCGGCATCGTCAAACTGCAATTCATAGCCACGAGTCGTATCGGCATCTGGATAAATACGGATATGACTCAGCCCCTGCTCGCGGGTTTGCAACACCAGAAAATCATCTAGCAGCAAGAAGTCTTCCAGCAATACATCTGGACTGTGGGGGATCACCGATTGCCAGTTAGCTTTATGACTCGCTTTGCTGATGTTGACTTGCATCAAGCGGAAATTCTGCGCTTGCCAGTTAGTCAGGATGTATAACTCGTTACCGCGTTTGGCGACACTGTACTCCACCCCTTCTTCTCGTGGCGTAACCGCTAAAAATTCCCCCAACGGAGCATTGGCATCGAGCCATGAGACTTCACTGGTGGTGGTGCTTTCATGGGTCAATACAATGCGGGTCTCATCCAGCGTTTTCCCTAAATCAAGATAATAAGCATCATCCTGTTCGTGATACACCAAGACATCTGCGGACTGCGGTGTACCCAATTTGTGGCGGAAGACCCTATCACCTAACAGGGTTTGTGGATCTTTCGCAATATAGAACACATAACGTCCGTCATTGCTCCACACCACGTCGCCATCAACGTCGGTGAGCTTATCCGCTAATAACTGCCCACTGTGCAGATCCTTAAAGTAGACGGTATAGATGCGGCGACTGAGCGTGTCTTCCGCAAACGCCAGTAACGATTCATCAGGACTGACACTGGTGCCGCCGAGACTGTAAAATTCATGCCCGGCCGCCCGCTGATTGGTATCTAGCAACAGCTGTTCCGGGCCGTTAAGCGCGCTGCTGCGTGCCAATAGTGGGTATTCCTGTCCTTGCTGGTAACGGCTGTAATACCAATGCTTATGCCAATGATAAGGTACCGAGCTATCCTCAGCGGCGACTCTTGCTGTCAGCTCTTTAAACAGTTGCTGTTGCAGCGGCTTAAACGGCTGTAATTTAGCGGCGGTATAAGCATTTTCCTGCCGTAGATAATCCAGTACTTGCGGATCACTATGGCTGTCATCGCGCAGCCAATAATAGTCATCCGTCCGAGTAACCCCGTGCAACGTCATTGCATGGGGGATTTTCATCGCCACCGGGGCGGTGATTGCTGTTTGTTGTTTCATACTTTCGCATCCGCACAGCATTAGCGCTATGCCCGCCAGTCCAAGAGATACCAACAGTTTGTTCATGAGTCTATCCCTGTATTACCGCATATCTTATGCTGTGCTCATGGCCGAAACTGCTAGCCGAAAGTGCTATAGTGAACGGCAAGTTTTATTACCGCAAGTGCCTGATCAGAAATGTGAACTACAGCCTTGTTATTTGACAATCTCAGGCGCATGCTAACTGCCGCCTGAGCATGCTCAGGCAGTATTCTCAGGGCGGGGTGTAATTCCCCACCGGTGGTAAATCGCCCAAACAGCGAAAGCCCACGAGCGCCTGATGTAATGTCAGGGTCAGCAGATCTGGTGTCCTCACCACATGTGACTATTCCAGAGCCGACGGTGTTGCTAGCAGTAGCTGGCTCAGTCCGGATGAAAGAGGATATGGCAACTGTTATACAGTCTGTCTTTCAGGCTTAAATCGCTGCAGTGGCGGTGATTAGGCTACTCCTTTCTTGCCCTGATTCTGGAAAATTCACGTTGTGATTTAAGGACTTTTACCATGAATCAGTCATTATTAGCACCTTTTGGTACTCCCAGTGAACGGGTTGAAATTGCCTTGCAAACTCTGCGCGAAGGCCGAGGCGTACTGGTGGTCGATGATGAAGACCGCGAAAACGAAGGCGACATGATTTTTGCCGCTGAAACCTTAACCAGCCAGCAGATGGCGTTATTAATCCGTGAAGGCAGCGGCATTGTCTGCCTGTGTCTAACCGATGAACGGGTC
Organism: Shewanella sp. 4t3-1-2LB; assembly: GCF_017368415.1. Lineage (NCBI taxonomy): Bacteria > Pseudomonadati > Pseudomonadota > Gammaproteobacteria > Alteromonadales > Shewanellaceae > Shewanella > Shewanella sp. 4t3-1-2LB. The sequence continues at coordinate 6,795 of NZ_JAFNJD010000038.1, read as the reverse complement.
AAAGCACTGGATTTACCGCCAATGGTGACCACCAACACCAGCCAGTACGGCACACCGTTTACTGTCAGCATTGAAGCACGCGATGGCGTTACCACCGGCGTTTCTGCTGCAGACCGAGTGACGACTATCAAAGCAGCGATTGCCGATGATGCCAAGCCGGAGCATCTGGTGCGTCCCGGCCATGTATATCCACTACGCGCCCAGCCAGGTGGCGTTTTCACCCGCCGCGGTCATACCGAGGCCACAGTGGATCTGATGAAACTGGCAGGACTCAAACACGCCGGAGTATTGTGCGAAGTGACCAATCCCGATGGCACCATGGCCCGGTTACCGGAAATCATCGAGTTTGGTGCCCAACATCAGATGCCGGTACTGACCATTGAAGATATTGCCGCCTACCGCCAGTCTTTGATGGCGGATGTCGGCTAAGCCGGATTTCAATCTCAAAAAGCAGCTGCGGCTGCTTTTTTTGTTGGCGACACAGTTCACTGTTATTGTTGAAATTATCGGTAAAATCCCCATCAAATTCCGGCGAGAGCATAGCCAGCCAATCTGAGCGTGGCATAATAACCGCCAGATCAAATTTTACTGTCAGAATTAAGGTTGCTCTATGTCCATGTCTCAGGACCCTTGTGCCCGTCCGCAATTACTGCATCCCGATGACGCGGTACCAATGTTGCTGCAACAGGTTGTACCGCTATATGAAACAGAAACCGTGCCACTGACTGAAGCGCTGGGGCGGATTCTGGCGGAAGATTTATGTAGCAGTATTGAACTGCCGCCATTCAACAACTCTGGCATGGATGGCTATGCCTACCGCTTTGCCGATCTGCCAGTCAAAGGCACACTCACTGTGATTGGAAAATCGTTTGCCGGTCATCCCTATACAGGTGAGTACCAACCCGGCAGCTGTATCCGGATCATGACCGGAGCAACTGTGCCTAATGGCTACGACACCGTACAAATGCAGGAATATGCTGAGGTTAACGGCGACCAGGTGACACTAGAGCCCTGCAGCGAGCAGTGGGAAAATGTGCGACTGCGAGGCGGCGAAATAACCGCTGGAGCCAAAGTGCTCACCAGCGGCACCGAAATTCGCGCCGCCGAGATGGGCATTATCGCCACCATCGGCATCAGTCACCTACGGGTATTCCGCCGTGCCCGCGTCGCATTTTTCTCAACGGGCGATGAACTGCGCCCGGTTGGTAGTGAACTGGCACCAGGACAAATTTATGATTCAAACCGCTATTCCATCAAAGGCTTGCTGATTAAAGCGGGTGTGGAATGGATTGATCTTGGCGTGATTAAAGATGATCCAGAGGCTATCCGTCAGGCTTTCCGTGAAGCCGCCGCCCGCGCCGATATGGTACTCACTTCTGGCGGAGTTTCAGTGGGCGAAGCAGATTTCACCAAACAGGTGCTGGATGAAGAAGGCAAAATCACCTTCTGGAAACTGGCCATGAAGCCTGGCAAACCCTTTGCCATGGGCAAAATAGGTGAAGCGATATTCTGTGGGTTGCCGGGTAATCCGGTGTCGTCTATGGTCACCTTCTACAAGCTGGTGCTGCCACTACTGCGCAAACTGCAAGGGCATAAAGCTGCAACCCCTTTAAAAATCAAAGCTGTACTGACCAGCGCCATTCGCAAAAAGCCGGGGCGGGTTGAGTATCAGCGCGGCATCCTAAATCACAATATTGATGGCACCTTGCAGGTCAGCACCACAGGATCACAAGACTCTTCGCAGCTGAGTTCTATGCACTTAGCCAACTGCTTTATTGTGCTGGAACAACAGCAAGGCAATACTGCTGCGGGCGAGTTGGTCACCGTAGAACCTTTTAACAGCGTGTTGTGCTGACGGAGCGCCGCTAATGGAGCAGATTGACGATATTCTCAGCGACAGTGAAATGCTGCGTTACAGCCGCCAGATCTCCATCAAAGGTATGGATATCGAGGGGCAAGAGCAGTTAAAACTAGCGAAAGTGCTGATGATTGGTGCGGGTGGTTTGGGCTGCACCGCGGCGCAATATTTAACCGTTGCCGGCATCGGCCAGTTAACGCTGGTAGATTTCGACACTGTAGAGCTTTCCAATCTGCAACGTCAGGTACTGCATCTAGAGCGCAATGTTGGCCAACCCAAGGTGGTATCGGCACAAGAAAAGTTACGCGAACTCAACCCGCATGTGGCTATCCGCACCATCAATCAGGTGCTGGACGATGCTGAGATAGACGCGCTGGTGGCAGAGCACACTATCGTCCTAGACTGTACCGATAATGTGGCGGTGCGGGAACAGTTGAACAAGGCCTGTTTCCATCACCAAATACCGCTGGTATCGGCTGCCGCAATCCGTATGGAAGGGGTGGTTACCGTTTTTAACTATCAGCGCGATATGCCGTGTTACCACTGTTTTTCCAGCCTCTTTGGCGAGCAGCAACTGAGTTGCGTGGAGTCTGGTATTCTGGCGCCGGTGGTAGGACTGATGGGCTGCTTGCAAGCCACCGAAGCGATAAAAGTGGTCGCCGGACTCGGTAAACCGCTTTATGGCCGCGTACTGATGGTCGATGCCATGACCATGGAATTTCGCGAGATGAAGTTACCAAAGCAACTCCACTGCCCGGTATGCCATGCCAGCTGAGTGTTAACTGTCAGTGGCCGCCAGTGTGCTATAGGTTTTACGCCAGGCACTGGGGCTACTGCCAACTTCCCGGCGAAATGCCTCTCTTAATCCAGCGGCGCTACCAAAACCACAGGCTGCGGCAATCTGCTCCACCGACATGCGGCTGGATTCCAGTAACGACTGCGCCCGTCTTACCCTTGCGCCATAAAGCCACGCCATAGGCGATATTCCCGTTTGCTCGTGAAAGCGCCGACTCAGGCTGCGCTGGCTGATACAGGCGCGTTGTGCCAGTGTTTTCAAGGTCAAAGGTTGATGGAGCTGATCCAGCATCCACAACTGCAAGTCTTGCAAGGGTGATGCCGCATGCTCGTTATGGCGGTATAGCTGTTGTGCTTGTGAACCTTGCCGCGCTAGTGGCATAACCAGCATATCTGCTACTTTTTCTGCCACTTGTACCCCAAAATCATGGCTAATCATATGTAGACACAAGTCCTGTCCGGCAGCTAGCCCGGCCGATGTTAATAACTGGCCGTTATCGACAAACAGCACATCGGATTCCACCCGAATGGCGGGATAACACTGAGCCAACTTATCCACCAGCATCCAGTGTGTCGTTGCTCGCAAGCCGTTTAGCAGTCCGGTCGCTGCGAGAATTGCTGCTCCGGTACAAATAGAGGCCAAACGAATGCCCTGCGCGGCCGCGTGTTGTAATGCTTCAATAACCTGTGGTTGATGGAATTCCAGCATCTGCAGATTACCGGGAATGATCACGGTATCCGCATCAAACAACTCGGACAGAGGGGCTACTTCGTTGATGGTGACAGCACCGCTACGCGCTATAGGTTTGGGGCCACAGAAAAACACCTCATACAAGGCTGTGCCTTCGCTGCTACGCGCCATAGGAAACATCTGTTGCGGGATCGCCAAATCAAACAGCACCACCTCGTCGACGGCCAAGATGGCCAAACGATGGCGATCAGATTGTCGGCAAATAACAGCTGACATTGTTACACTCCACAGAAACCCTATCGCGCCAATCTATCCTAAGCCACCGCATGGCACCAAACACAGCGTCACTAAATGGCCGGCAGCTCACACTCTATCAACGTTGGCTAGATCCTTGCGTTTTCTGGCGGCATCGCCCCTTTCGGTCATACCGCGACCGCTCTATTGTGGCCCAGCATTAATCTTATCGGAGGAATTATGGATCGCAGAGATTTTACCCTTTCCTGTCTGGGAGGCATTGCCGCAATGAGTACCGCCGCATTTACGGGTAACGTGAGTGCCACCCCAGCAACGGCACACCAGCAATTGCCTGCTGACCCGACTAAACCACATATTGCATTTGTTATCTATGACGGCATGACCGCACAGGATCTGATAGGTCCGGTAGAAGTGCTGGCCAACAGTCATTTCAACGTGGATTTTGTCTGGCGCGACAAAAATCCGGTATTTGCTGAAAACCGTGCTAATCGTCAGTTGGGTTTTTTGCCAACGGCCACTTTTAATGAACTACAACATACCGATATTCTGTTTGTGCCAGGAACCAGTAACCCTTATTTGCAGATGCGTCAGCAGGATATGGTTGATTGGGTGGCACAGGTGGGCGCTCACGCAAAATGGGTGACCAGTGTCTGCAGTGGTTCCTTTATTCTGGGGGCCGCCGGATTGCTGAAAGGTTACCAAGCAACCTCGCATTGGGCACTTAGAGACAATTTGCGTTATTTCGGCGCACAACCTGTAGCACAGCGTGTTGTGCGTGACCGTAACCGGGTGACTGGCGCAGGGGTGACTTCCGGCATTGATTTTGCGCTACAACTGTTAGCGTTATTGACCAATGAACAGTTAGCGCAAGCCACCGAGTTGACACTAGAATACGATCCGCAACCACCCTATCACACCGGTTCGCCCAAAGTGGCACCGGCAGCATTGGTCGAGGCATCCCGCAACGGTTACTTGCAGCACTTAGCCCAAATTGAACCCGATAGTACGCAGCAGTTGTTGCGTACCGCCAAACGCTTAGGGGTACAGTTGAGCTGACGCTATGCCCGGCAGCAGATTTCTTTCCTGCCGGGCAAATTCAACAGATGTTGCTGGTTTCACGTACATTTCTTCTATATCTTGATCTGATCGTCATTGATATTTTCAGGATATATGCGCAATGGAACACAGCGTTTTTGACCGGACCAGCACCGATGACAAGGTGATCGGTAATGGCCTGTACAATCTGATTATCGGCATTACCTTGTTGTGGGGGTTCGCCATCAACTATCTGATGGTCAGCAATATTGACCCGCAGAGTATTGCCAGTATCAATCCTTGGCTGTTTTTTGGTGGTTATTTTATTAGCTGTTTTGCGGGGATCTATCTGTTTCAGAAATCCGATAACCCGCTAGTCAGCTTTATTGGTTACAACCTTGTCGTGGTGCCATTTGGCTTAATCATCAATCTGGTCGTCAGTCAGTATCAGCCAGACTTAGTCGTTGAGGCGCTGCGCATCACCACGCTGGTCACCCTCGGTATGATGGTGCTGGGCACACTTTTCCCGGCGTTCTTTGCGCGGATAGCGGGCGCCTTGACCATCGCGCTGTTACTGGTGATCGTGGTGGAACTGATTGAACTGTTTGTCTTCAAAACTCACCACGGTATTCTCGACTGGATTGTCGTGCTGATTTTCTGTGGTTATATCGGTTATGACTGGGGTCGCGCCAACGCCATTCCTAAAACCGTGGATAATGCCATCGATAGTGCTGCGGCACTGTATATGGATATCATCAACCTGTTTTTGCGAATTCTGCGTATTCTTGGTAATCGCCGCTAAATCACCAGCCAGCATTGGCTGCGCCTGAATGTGGCCGCAATGCTGGAGTATTATTTTTACCGACGTTGGTGAATGGAGGAATCTTCAATATGCACCCGGTCGATACGGGCAAAGCCTATGATCAGCTTGCAACCATCTGGAACAGTGACAGTTTCAATCGCCTTAACGGCATTAAGCAACACCAGCGTGCACTCAAGTTTTGCAAAAACATGGGCAGCGCACTGGACATAGGTTGTGGCTGTAATGGCCGTTTTATCGATCTTTTAGCAGCCAAAGGATTGCAACCGGAGGGGCTGGATGTTTCCGGAGAAATGATCCGGTTGGCCCAGCTTCGCCACCCACAATATTCGTTTTATCACGCGGATATCTGTCAGTTTACCCTACCTAAAACCTACGATTTCATCACCGCTTGGGACAGCATATGGCATATTCCACTAACGCAGCAACGCCAGGTGATCACCAAGATTATTGCTGGCTTAAACCCCGGCGGCATCTTCATCTTTTCCTTTGGTGGCGTTGCCTCTGAAGCTGAACACAGCAACAACGTTATGGGGCCAGAAGTTTATTATTCCACCTTGGGAACCCAAGGCTTTTTATCATTGCTGCTACAACTTGGCTGCCAGATAAAACATCTGGAATATGATCAACATCCTGAACTGCATACCTATCTGATTGTGGAAAAAGCGTAAACGGCTCATTCTCCGGCCATGAATTTCTTGGTACTTAATTTACTTAGCGCCACCTTAAGTTAAGGTGTAATAACTCATATATGCTCTGACAGTTTTCATTATTTATATAGTGTGGCTTGATCGTAAGCCTACACAGCTCACTTTTGGACAAAACCTAGCTAGAATTTTTACCCTAATTCATTGGTTTCGGATTAATATTTCTATGGGGTAACGCTAAACTTAGATGCGCAATAGTCGCAGCATGTCGGGCTAGCAGATTGCGACTTGAGCGTTTAGTTTGTCAATACAGAGTGGTGATTTTCCCATCGTCGCTTTTGAATTTAAGTATTTCATCGTTAAGTTGAACAATTTCATCACACCATGATTGGCCAATAAATTCTTCATCTATGTCGGCTTTAGTAATTGTTAAGCATGATTCGATTTTTTATTTTGTAGGTAACTTCTATGTTGTATTGAACCCTATTGGTAGTGCATTAGGTAGGTATTTGTCATAGCCCCATAATGTTTGACCTCCATCATCTGAATTTCCCCAACTATCAACTAATTTAGCTGTATCTATTGGCGCGGATAAAACGCTAGACATGAACACTAAAAGTATTGAAAAATATGTAGATTTTCATGATTCTATTATGATTTATAATTACCAAATTTAGCGCGACGTCAATAAGAC